>SKUI01000129.1 GCA_007122185.1 Rhodothermia bacterium
GCGAATCCGGCAGAATCTCAGCCTTTGACGCCTCGCTGATCCTGCAGTACCTGGTGGGGCTGGTCGATCTGACCGGCTCGCAGCGGCAGGCGGCCGACGTCATGGGCACCGGCACCGTGACTGCCATGGACGCATCCTATATCCTGCAATTTGTGGTGGGCAAGATCAGCGGTTTCCCGGGCATGGGCCGGCGCGTCATCGAGCAGGATCTGCTGGCCGGGCTCTCGCTGCACCTGGAGGGCAACGAGGCCTTCTACGACCTGATCATCGAACTGGACGGCGAGCGACCGGCGTGGGCTGCCGAGCTGATCCTCGACTTCGATCCGGTGGCCATCACCGAAATCGAGCGCCTTGACACGCCCGCCGATGAAAAACTGCAATTCGTGACCAACCGCACAGAGGGACAGTACCTGCTGGCGGCGGCCACGGCCGATCCGTTCACACAGGCCGGCAACCTGATCCACCTGCGCATGCACTTCGATCCGGAGGTGGATCTGCGCGGACGGCAACTCTTCTCGCTGGAGCATTTCCACTTCAACGAGCACGACCTGACCTCGCTGCTGGAAGCCTCGGTCACATCGGCAGCCGACGAGTTGACCAACCTGCCGGATGAGTTCGCGCTGGGCAGCAATTATCCCAACCCGTTCAACCCGTCCACCACCATCCCGTATCAGCTTCCGGTGGAAGGGCAGGTGACGCTGACCCTCTACAACCTGCTCGGCCAGCGCGTCGAGACCCTGGTGCAGGAGCAGCAACGGCCCGGCTTCCACCAGGCCGTCTGGGATGCGTCCCGCCACGCCAGCGGAACCTATATTTACCGGATTGAGGTGCAAAGCAACGGAGGCGAGACCTTTCGTGACATCGGAAAAATGATCCTGATCAAGTAATCGAAAACCCAAACCAAGGGAGGTTCCATTATGATGTTCAGGATCCCATTATTGCACCCGGATGCCGGCTTTAAATGCGCCCTGCTACACAGGCCACCGCAATTCGCCTGCCCGTCCGGCTCGACGTCGACAGCGTTGACACCTGTCTCTCATGGTACAGTTGCCGGGAGCACGGATACGCCATTCCGGCCTGCTGGCATGACCGGTGCAATACGCACGTTGCCGGCACTTCTGTTTTTTGTGCTGGCGCTGTTGATAGCAACGCTGCCGGTCCGCGCGCAGACGGTTAATCTGGCCATGCCGGATACCATCCTGCTGCCCGGCGACGAAATGCTGCTGCCGGTCGAGCTGCTCTCGGCCCCGGCCGAACCGGCCATTTTCTCCGGCGAATTCACGCTGCAATACAACCGGTCGGTGATCTCGATCAATTCCATAGAGACCGAGGACACGTTTCTGGAGGATGCGGGCAGCGTCATGTACAACGTCACCACCGGACGCATCGCGTTCGCGTCCACCCAGCCGCTTGACGTGGGTCCGGATGACTCCGGCGCGCTCTTTTACCTGCGGGTCCGGATGTCGGATAACGCCGCGCCCGGCACTGAAACCGACCTGACCATGTCGGCGCTGTTCAACGAAGGGGAGCCGGCCGCGCAGGTTACGGACGGCTTGGTGCGCTCGCCGCAGATCCGGATCACCCCGCGCCACACGCGTGTGGTCGAGGGTGACCAGGCGCAGTTTTCGATCAGCGGGGATGTGCATCCGCCCGTGACATGGTCCGTCACCGACGAGACGTACGCGTCCATCGACCAGAACGGACTGCTGACCGGCCTTTCGCCGGGCACCATCCGCGTCTATGCCGAGGACCAGATCGGCCTGCGTGACTCCACGGACCTGTTCCGGATCGAACCCGAGTCGTTCCGGCTGCTGACCGTATCAACCCCCGACACCAGCGTGCGCCAGACACGCGAGTTCTGGTGGCCGGTGAGCGTGAGCGATGTGACCGGGCTGGATATCACGTCGGTGGAGTTCGACCTGCGATGGTCCGCCCAGGACCTGGAACTGACCGGACTGTCGGCTGGGAATACACTGCTGGAGGATGCGGGATTCGGCGCGGTGGAGTACAATACGGCATCCGACCGGGTGCTCATAGCAGTTGCCGGCACCCAGCCGCTGTCGGGCGAGGGTCCGCTCGTCTATCTGAGGATGCGCGTGCGCGCGGGAGCGTCCGGCAACCAGACGCCGTCGTTTGCGCAGATCCTGTTCAACGAAGACATCACACCGGATATCGAGTCCGGACGCATATCCGTCCAGCCGGCGCCTGTCATCACGGTTTCCGAAACGGAAATCGAACTCTCGGTCGGTGAAACGCGGACCGTCTCCGTGACCGGCGGGGGAATGGCGCCGTATACGTGGCAGTCCAGCGACGAAAGCGTGGTGGTGATCGACGAACAGACTGGCGAACTGACGGGCACGGGTCGCGGCACGGCGGAGGTGTTTGCGCTGGACGCCGAGGACTTTCCTTCTCAAAGTGTGCTGGTGACGGTCTACGACGTGAATGTGCGCATCGCCGACGGAACCATGATTCTTGGCGATGAGCTGGCATTGCCGGTAACCACCAACGAACTGTCCGGTCTCGGCGTGTTCGCTTACGAAATGGATGTTGCCATCGACACCAACATGGTGCGCTATGAAGGCGTCCGGACTTCCGGCACACTCAGTGAGGGCATGACCGTGAGTTCGAACCTGATGGATGGGCTGCTGCGCATTGCCGCAGCCGGCACCGAAGCGCTCAGCGGCGATGGCGCCCTGCTGGAGTTGCGATTCGCGGCCGGGGACAGTGCCGGGGTGGATGATATCACGCCGTTGCTGTTCGAACGGCTGGTCTTCAACGATCCGGGCATGCCGGGTCCGACGGGCCAGGTCCACGACGGCTCCATCACCTTTGTCCTGCCGGAACCTCCCGGAGTGCCGGTGCTGATAGCGCCGGAAGATGGCGCTGTGGAGGTGGCACTGCAACCGGAGTTTGCGTGGGAGGGCGCGTTTGCCGAGACCTTCGACCTGCAGTTGTCCACCGATGCGGATTTTGGCGTGCTGGTGGCCGACGTGAGCGGAATTACCGGATCCACCTGGACCCCCGACGAACCGCTCCTTGAAGAAACGCAGTACTGGTGGCGGGTGCGAGGCGTGAATTTCTTCGGAGAGAGCGACTGGTCGAATGTCTGGAGTTTCACCACGGAAGAGGAGCCGGAGCCGCCTCCGCCCGATCCGCCGGAGCAGCCCTCATCTCCCGAAGACGGAGCCGAAGATGTGCCGGTCGAGACCATCCTGAGCTGGTTCGCCGTGGCCGAGGCCGACAGTTACCGCGTGCAGATCGCCCTGGACGACGGGTTCACTGATCTGTTCCTGAGTCAGGGCGGCATCACCGACACGACGCTGGCCGTAACCGGCCTGGCGCACCTGACCACCTACCACTGGCGGGTCCGCGCCTACGGCAACGGTGTGGAAGGCGACTGGTCCGGAACCTGGCGCTTCACGACCGCCATGGAGACATCCGCCGATGACACGGAGATGCACTCCGAGCTTCCCGAACGGATTACCATGGAACAGAACTATCCCAATCCGTTCAATCCCTCTACACAAATCCGGTACTCCCTGCCGGAAGCTGCCGAGGTGCGGCTGGAAGTGTTCAACCTGATGGGGCAGCGGATTGATGTGCTGGTGGATGGGCAGCAGCATGCCGGGACACACGAACTCACCTTCGATGCCTCGCATCTGTCGAGCGGAATCTACCTGTACCGCCTGCAGACACCTGAAATATCGATCACTCGCCGGATGATGTTCGTGAAATAAGGAATTTTTCCTAATAGTGAGTAGGATCTTCTTGAAGCAATAAGTTCATGAAGCAGGGTAGTTTACCCTGAAAAAAGCACACGTATCGAAGAAAGCTCAGCCGGGTTGTGTCTCAATACAATGGGGCACAATTCGGCTGTTTATTCCGACACCCAGGTATCCAGGACGATCACATCTGTGGCGGTATTGTTGAAAATATTTTTCGTGAATTGTCCGAACCGGCGTTGTCCGGCTTTAAGCTCCTCCCCTGAAATATCATAGAAGAAGGAATCGCCGCCTGTCTGGATTTCAAAATAGACTTCATACTCATCGATGGTGACAGATTCCCCGATATTTGCAACGCTGAATTCCACATCGACAAAAGTGGTGTCACCCTCGGGCCTGTTGAACCAGTTGGTCACTTCGGCCTCCAGGTCGCCCTTTGACGCCGAGGTATCCTCCTCAACCGGCTTCATGACAATTTGGGCAGTAGCCACACGGTTTTCGCGAACAGCCACACTGACCGAGGCATTGCTGTAGCCGTCCTTGCGGGCCTGGATGTTGTAGTTGCCGGTCGGCACATCGTCAATAAAAAAGGTTCCGTCCTCCTCTGTCAGGATGGCTACCGTTCCCGGCGAGGTCGATATGCTCACATTACGGATGGGTTCTTCGGTTTTGGAATGGATAACCTTGCCCTCAATATCGCCGTACAGTTCGGTCATCACTGTCTCTTTTGAGCAGGAATATATCAGGGCAGGCAATAGCAGTGCCAGGACTGCCAAACAGGTCCGGTTGCGCATAGTTTTCAGCTAAATAATAAAAAGGATTGAACCTTTAATGTAACAAAAACGCGAGACTCTTGTTACCGGTTTTCGATGATAATGGCAGCTCCGTTGCCACGCTGGGTTACCGACATCGGGATACCCACTCCGTTGAATTCCAGATAATGACTGTTGCCCACTTGAAGAAACGATTGGTTCAGACCATCACCGGTATAATTGAGATTCAGTTGGTTGCCTCGTCCAAATTGATCCCCATCTATTGTATTGTCATCACCTATCAACTCCACCTTAACCCAGTTGCGCATACCGATCTGGCTCCAATCAACCGTGTTGTTATTTCCGATTGTGGCAATATTCGCGAAATTCAATGCCCCGGTCTGCTCAAGAGTCACCGTGTTATCAGCACCAGTCTGGGTGATCATGGCCGTCTGTCTGTCAACGTCAGGCAAATCACGGATTTCAGGTGTGAAAATCGGCAAGGTAATGACAAAATCCCTGCTGAAGCTCTTCACCGCCTGGTTATGCTCGATGGATACCTGTTCGGGAAACACTTCCCGGTCCACGTTCTGCGCATAAGCGCCGACGGCACCCGTCAGGACAAAAACGATGATAGCAATTAGTGTTTTCATAGTTGAAATATAATGTGTTCTTTTTTTTATCTAAAGTCTGCACGTTCGGTACGTCTGAAAAAAAACCGATGAACACCTCGTCAAGGAGGAACATACAAGTTTTTTTCTCATCACTTGCTCTTGCTTCGATGAAAAAAATCACAAGCCCCGCCATAATGTATGACGGGGCTTGAGGATCAATCAGTTATGCATTAGTTCTGAAGAACAGTTGCACTGTTGCTGCTGCCTGTAACTGTAACAGTGGCACTGTTGAAATCGGAGAACTGGTCGATAGTTACAACATTGCTGTTACCTGCAATGTCAACACCATCGGATGTGTACCAGGATGCACCAATGCGGTTGCCATCACCAAACTGCTGAATGGCAACTACGTTTTCATCACCTTTAATGCTACCGGTGCTGTAGTTGTTATATCCATCAACATCAATGGAGAGCTCATTGTCGGCTGGCTGATGCGGCCATCCAAGGGATCCGATGCTCCAGCTTCCACGGTTGGCATCGCCCAAAATTTCCATGGTCACTTCATTGAAGAAACCGCGGAGAGATGCACGGTAGAAGTTGTTGTCACCTTCCTGGCTACCAATAACCGAGTTGCCGGTTGAGCGAACCTGTTTGGTCTCGAAGTAGTTTCCATCACCGATTTGGGTAAATTCAGCAACGCTACCATAAGAGCTGCCAAACACACCTTGCTCAATGAGAACACTGTTGCTGCTACCCCGTTGCAGAACGTCAGCTGTGTTCTCGTCTCCGTGCTGCTCTACTTCAACACTATTGCCGGAACCAGAAAACTGCCGGGCTTTCGCATAGTTCTCGTCGCCATACTGGAGCAAAGAGACAAAGCCTTCGCGTGCAGCACCATGCTGCATAAACGCATAGTTTTTATCACCGATTTGCTCGACAACCCCTACGTTGTCACCATTAAAAGCGTCAACGAAAGCTCTGTTATCATCGCCCACTTGTTCGATAGAGTGGTCATTTCCTCTATTGGCCCAGGCGCGCTGCTTGATGTACGCATCATTGCTTTCACCGTCCTGCGCAATGGATGCCACAGCACCGTTTTGTCCCTGACCGTCAAAGCCCTGCTCAATGCTGGCTTCATTCAAGGATCCAAGCTGCTCAACATCAGCTGTGTTATCATTGCCGTCCTGAGAGACGCTTGCTTGGTTGCTTTGTGCAAACGACATTCCTGCCGTAAACAGAATTGCTACGAGTAAGGTTGCTATGTTTTTCATGGTTGGTCACCTTTTTTTGCTTCGTGTTTGTGAACGCCACGGCACACCGCGTGCCTGACGCTCTGTTAGTTATGTACTATCAATCATATAGCATGACTGATCTTCCCCTGATTTTGTAAGCGGGAAGCAACTCACATGTGTGAGACTGTTGGATGGGAGGGCGAAAAGCGCAAGTAGCTTGCCTACGAAAAATTTTGTAAATTTTTAAGCAAGCGAGGTAACGTTGTGGTTTTTGGTTGGTCACCTCTTACAGATTCCTGTAAGGTTCCGCAGCGTTGCCTTGCGCTTTTTTTCTCCCTATTACATTTCCGGTTTTTATTCTCCTTTTGTTTTGTTTCAGTAATCTGGATTTATTATAAATCCGATATTAATACCCCAATGCTGGTCATTGTATTTTCCCAGCTTCACTCCATCCAGCCCGTCCACCAGCAAATACCGGTAGTTCGAACTGATTCGTACTCCAAAATTTCTATTAAAACGATAGTCAAGTCCTGCCTCACCAATGACATAAGGAAAAAACCTATCATCCTGTCCTTCAAACAGTCTGTCGAATGCGAATGTTCCCATGCCGGCGGATACAAACGGTGAAATTCGATAATCAGGTGTCACATACGTGGTAAGGGACAACTCGGCGGAATTGACCGGACTCGAATAGGCCCTGGCCGCACTGATCCGGGTTCGCTCGCTTCTGGCCTGCAGTGCAAAATGTGGCGTAAGCCCCCGCTCGATCTGCATTGAGAAACCCGCGTTCACATCCGGACTGCTGTAGTTGCCGATGATGCTGCCAAATGTTGCATTGGTCGTCAGGGACCATCCACCCCGGTACTCCGACCGGGTCAGCAACCCGAAATAATCCCTCTCCAGTCGTTCGCTGAGTCGCTTTTCATATTCATATTGCTCACGGTACACCAGTACTGCTTCAGGGTTCCGGGCTGCCCACAGCCCTTCTTCAACACCTTCCAGAATCAGCATTTTCACCGCCTCGTCAATCGCTTCGGTCACCGCCATCACCGGCGGCTCATTGTACGTATACCCGGCCTCGGCCTCCAGCAGCCTGTTCGTATCCACATACTTGAACACGCCGCTGTCCAGCTTCTGAGAAATGATCGACTTGGTGGTGTGCACCGTCTTCAGAATGCGTCCGCTCTGGGTGGATACGGCCCGCAGATAGATCGTCACCTGGTCCTTGCGGTACTCCCCGGACGCTCCGATACCCAGATACCGTGCCCCGGCCCCGCCGGTGATCACATTCGTGTCGTAGCCGATGATGCCGCCCTCCAGGATGATCCCCGCGAAAAGCAGCGGCGGAAGCGGCGCCACCCCGTGCTCCCCGGCGTGCTGCTGACGGATGTTCTGGATGATCTGGCGTTCGTTAAGCAGATTGGAGATGCTCTCCCGCTCAATCGGCGTGAACCAACCGGAATCTTCCATCGCTTTGATCAGGATGGATGTGGCCCCTTGTGTCACGGCGGTGGACCAGCTTGCGATGCGGTCCGACGGCTTGTACTGCCCGGTCTGGTCGCGGAACCGGTACACAGCGGCCACTACCTTCTCCTGCGGCTCGGGCAGGGTCCGGAGCGCTTCGTGTGCCCGGCTATGCGTGCCCGGCGTTGCCGGCTCGGTGAACATCGGCCGCATCGCTCCTGCGCAGGATCCGATCAGGAGCCCTGCTGCAAGAATGGTCGATATTTTGAATAAGCCGTGTTTCATTGCCGTGTCAAATGCTCTGTTTTCCGTTTTTTATTACCGTTTTCGCTGCCTTTTAAAAATTCGGGATGGTGATACTGGTCTCATCGCCGGTCATGATGTTGAATATCAGCAGCTGCACCCCATCCGCCCCCGGAATGATCTCAATCGTGAACTCCCCGAACTCGAACCGCGACTCCCGGAGCTCCTCATCAGTGAGTCCCAGCTGTCGACGTGCAATATCGCGGGTCAGCTGCGACAAAACCTGTCGCTGCAGGGATGCCTGAAAGTCCTCGAGCGGATCGCGCGTCAGGCGGGGATCACGCGTTGCTTCGTGCTGGTTCTGCGCATTGGCACTGTTCAGCATCCACGAGTAATTCATCGGGTTGCCCCCGAAAGCCGGGTTCTTCGGCTCATAGACAAACTGCTGCGCCTGGACCTGACCTGCCATTCCGGCAAGGATAAGTACAAGAATTGGTAATATGGTGTTGCCTGTAATTCGCATAGTGCTGTCAGTAGATCATGAATTGCTGTTGGTTCTGCTGTAGAAACATGTAGGTACGCCGAACCGCAAATTGGCTGGCTTCTTCTATAGCGTCATGCCGTGGTTGCAGTCGACCCCGGAACGTCTCGGTATTGTTGACCTGAACAGCGATAATCGTCCCCAGATTGGGTGCCGGCTGCTCGGTAATGCGTATGGAGTAGTTGCTGGCATCGGGCGGCGACTGCCATCTGGCATAAAAAATGTCATAGAAATCCCGTCCGATTTTTGAGCGGGTTTCGTCGTGGATCATGCCGTCTACCTCCACAAACATCTGCCTCTCTGATGCGGCCTGCTCTTCTTCCTGGCGACGTTCCTCTTGTTCCTGGCGGACCAGCGCTTCAAAAGCCTCGCGAAACGCCATCATTGTCTCTTCATCCACCTGTTCGTCCGACTTCTCCGCTTTTCCGGCAAGGTGTTCGCCGTCCTCCTTTTCCCTCATGTCCGCGCGCGCCATCGCCGAAAGCGTTGCCATTTCGTTCTGATCGTAGAAATACAGATAAGCATAGTCCACATTGTCCCAATTGATTTCTTCAATTTCACCAGTGGTGCAGAATGGCTGATGAAGTACATCTTTTATTGGAAATCCGTATTCAAAGAAATTGGCTACAAAATAAGGGATGACGATTTTTTGTCCCGGATAGATATAATGCGGATTCTTGATTTTATCCGCATTCATGATATAAATCGCTTCCCAGAAATGACTGCTGCCAAATTTTTGCGCAATGGTAAAGAGACGATCACCGTACTGAACCGTATAGATCACCTTGTCACCGTCGTGGACAACATGGGCGCTGTCTTCCGCCTTTGCGGATGGCGTACCCGCTGCGACAACTGCCGGAAGCAACAAGAAAAGGAAAATGATGATATAGGTATGCAGGGCCAGCTTCATTCGGATTCTATCAATAGGTCTCTGTCGTTTCCTGATGTCATGGATTCTATAGCAGATTGGCCTTTTGGGAAGTGTGTTTTTGTCATGCTCTCTCAGGTTTGTCTGCTATTTTTTTATTTCTCGTCTTTGGTGAACTTTTTGGTTGCCATCAAATCTTCACCCCTATTTTCAGAAAAAAGTGAGGAGATTCAAAATTAGAAATGCTTAATACTTGCTCATGTGAGGGGTTTTTGTAACCGAATCCCCCTTAAAACCGTCAGTGGGCCGTTCTTGTTTTCACCACATAACAAAAAAATAATGCGGCACTTAGAAAGTTTTTTTCAATGCGGAATGCGCTGATACAGTGCAGGGGTTTATTAATAAAATTTAACGATATGGTGCTTGCGGACCGCTGAGGATGGCTCTGGGGGATAACAAATTACGTCGGAAAAGACGGCTATGTCCGACACCAGTCCGACACCCGGTGGTCCGGGAATATCACATTAGTGGCGGTATGGGTGTTTTTTTTATAACTGGCCGAAACCGGGCTGTCCGGCCTGGAGATCTGATTGGAGCAGAAACGCTAAAGTAAAGGCAGAAGCAGCAACCAGAGCTGCCAGGCAGTTCTGGTTGCTTATTGATCTCTGTAAGTCATAGATGACAAACAAGTGTGATCTTTAAAATCCGATGGGCTTTGATTATCGGTTGTCGATAATAAGAGTTGCTCCGTCACCAGTCTGTGTGACGGACATCGGGACACCAACTCCGTTGAATTCCAGGAACTGATAGTTTCCCTCCTGCACAAAGGACTGCTCTGCTCTATCGCCTTCATAGTTCAGTATCAGCTGGTTGTAATCACCCCGTTGCTCGCCGGTAATACGGTTCTGATCGCCAATCAATTCCAGGGAAACCCAGTTGCGCGTTCCGAGCTGGCTCCAGTCCACATAATTGAAGTTGCCGTTGGTGGTGATGTTAGCGTAGTTCAGCTCCCCGGTCTGGTTCAGAAGCACCATGTTTTCCATTCCGAACTGAGTGACAATGGCGGTTTGAACAGACACTTCTGGCGGTTTTTCATTTTCTGAACGGGTGGATGCGCTCATCGTCACAAAATCCCCGCTGAAGCTTTTCACCGCCTGATTGTGCTCGATGGAAACCTGCTCCGGAAAAATTTCCCGGTCCACACTCTGCGAAATGGCGGAATTCATTCCCACCAGAAAAAGGGTCATTATGGTTAGCAGCGGTTTCATGATATCAATATAATGGGTTCGGATTATTTTTTATACAAAAGTCGTCATTGTGGAAAGAACCCGGACCTCAATCCGGCTTCGCTGTGTCCGTTCATTCGTTCCGCTGGATAATGGTGGCGCGGTTGCCTGAGCCGCGCTGTTCCACCCGGGCACTACTTTCGCTGCCGAGGGTATCCGACTGGATTATCAGAATCCGGTTCTTTTCGCCATCCTGTGTGAACCGGACGTCGTGGCCGGTATGCTGTTGGATGATCAAGGCCTGGTTGTCACGGCCATCCTGATTGAAAAATATGGGGATACCCGGCACCTGTTCACCATTTTGTGACTTTGAAAAATACACCATCCGGTTGCCATCGCCGGTCTCTACAAACACATAATGCCAGTCGTTGAACAAAACCATTTGTTGAGTGGTGGATTCCGCCTTTTCCTGGCTTGTCCCGGATTCGTGCTCCGTGCAGTTCATTCTGCCGGTTACGCCCTCGCTATCAGCCGCAATGGTCAGGCCTGTCATCAGTAAAACCAGTGTGGCAGCTATTGTGGACATGGCATCTGTTTGGTGGATTATCTGTTTAATTTACTGGGATCTTATCTGCTATTCGGGATGCATTTGTCAGTTTTAACTGCAGTATTATCGCTTTATTGCAATTGCCGGTTTGCGTCAATATTACGGAATGACCAAAATATTACCCCCGGCACTACGCCGGGGGTATTTCTAAAGTTCAATGCTTCGATATCAGTTGCTTTGTGTTATCGTCGCAGTGTTATTGTTTCCGTATTGCGTGACGTTTGACCAGTGGCCCTCCCCGAACTGGGTGATTTCCACCCTGTTTCCTGTGCCGTTCTGATCAACATTGGCCCAATGACCGTAGCCATCCTGGCCAATTTCTGCCACGTTTTCGCTGTCATGTTGGAGCAGGATAATGGTGTGACCGTCCCCCTCCTGGAGCAATCTGGCAATATGGCTGCCGCCTTCCTGCCAGACGTCGATCAGGTTCTCGTGACCGTCCTGGATGTAACCATGATCACCAAGAGTCGTCAGCAGATGTCCGCCCCCTTCTCCAATCTGCACGGAATACAACTCGTTGTTGTTTCCTGACTGGAAAATTGAGAGTTCGTCATCGTCGGCAAATCCGACAAGGTGGTCGGATGTGCCAAACTGACGGATATCGGCCGTGTTGTTCTCACCCTGCATGGAAAACTGGATATTGTGCTCGTCTCCTTCCTGCACGATGACCGAAACATGGCCGATTCCCTCGACATTGATTACACCGGTATTATCATCTCCAACCTGGCTTATGAATCCCGTATGGTTTTCCCCCACCTGGATCAGGCGGGCGTAATTACCCCCGGGACCATCTCCTTGCTGGTATATTCTCCCTGCATGATA
>SKUI01000058.1 GCA_007122185.1 Rhodothermia bacterium
AGGACAGCTATGTCAGCTACCTTGAAGGATGTACGGCACCGATGTTCAGCAGCAACCAGCTGCATGCTGCCGTGGTTGAGCTCGTGGCCCTCGATCGCGCACAGATCAAGTATTCCACGGTCCAGAACTGGTACTCCGGCGACGAAAAGGGCGTTGGCGGCATTTACAACTTTGTAACCAAGCGCGGTCTCTGCAAAGGTGATTATTCAAAGATATCCTGGACACAGGTCGAGACCGGATCCGCCATCACCTGGAAATATCCCAGTGTGATCATGAAAGGCGACCACTCTATTGGAGAGTTCTATTCCGTTGCGGTTACCAACGACATGATGGAGGCCGACACCGGCACCAAGATGGTCCACCTGGGCAAAAACACCAACAGCACGATCATCTCCAAGGGCATTGCCGCAGGGAATTCACAGAACAGTTATCGCGGTCTGGTAAAGATCAGCCCAAAGGCTGCAAACTCCCGCAACTACTCGGTCTGTGACTCCATGCTGATCGGCGACCGGTGCGGTGCGCATACGTTCCCGTATCTGGAAGCCGGCAACAACACCTCCAGCGTGGAGCATGAGGCTACCACGTCCAAGATCGGTGAAGACCAGATCTTCTACCTGCAGCAGCGCGGCCTTGATGAAGAGGATGCGGTTTCCCTGATCATCAACGGGTTCTGCAAGGAGGTCTTTAAGGAACTGCCGATGGAATTTGCCGTCGAAGCGATCAAGCTTCTGGGCATCAAACTGGAAGGCAGTGTGGGCTAAGCGCGGACCCAGGCGAGGCCGCTGCGAGCGGCCCTTACCAGCGGCCCGTGGTGCAGGATTGCGGCACTACGGCAACCCGCCCGCTGAGGCCTTTGGCAATGCCTGATTCATTTTTTTTTCAATAGTAAACGACATCCAAAAACGATAATACGTACATGCTGACAATTAAAAATCTCTACGCAAACGTGGAAGGAACGGAAATCCTCAAAGGCATCGATCTTGAAATAAAGGCGGGTGAGGTGCACGCCATCATGGGTCCCAACGGCAGCGGCAAAAGCACGCTGGCCAAGATCATCGCCGGACACCCTTCCTATGAAGTTACCCAGGGTGAGATCACCTATGAAGGCGAGGACCTGATCGAGATGGAACCCGACGAGCGCGCCCGCAAGGGTGTCTTCATGGCATTCCAGTACCCGGTGGAAATCCCCGGCGTGAGCAATTCCATGCTCATGCGCGAGGCATACAATGAAATACAGAAAGGAAAAGGCCTGGAGCCGCTGGATCCCCTGGAATTTGAAGATTACATCATCGATAAGCTCAAGCTTGTGGAAATGGATCAGAAGCTGCTGGATAGAAACGTCAATGTGGGCTTTTCCGGCGGTGAGAAAAAACGAAATGAAATCCTGCAGATGGCGGTGCTCAATCCCAAGCTGTCGCTGCTGGACGAGACCGACTCCGGGCTTGACATCGATGCGCTCCGCATTGTATCGGAGGGGATCAACAAGCTTGCCAGCAAGGACAATGCCGTTTTGCTGGTGACCCATTACCAGCGTATCCTTAACTATATCACCCCGGATCATGTCCATGTTCTGGTCAACGGCCGCATCCACAAGTCCGGTGGAAAGGAACTTGCCCTTGAGTTGGAAGAACACGGATACGAATGGGTAACTGCCAACGCTGAAGTAAATGGAGAGGCAAAATAATGGCAGACATTGCAAAAGAAACGCTCTTTCTGGACCGGCTCCTGGATCGTTTTGAAGCGGCAAAGCCTGTTAATGAAAAGGTGGCCGAGCTTCAGCGCGAAGCGGCGCGGGAGATTACCGGAAAAGAGCTTCCTACAACGAGGCACGAGGAGTGGAAGTACTGTTCCCTGAAATCACTGAGCAAGCAGACCTTCATTCCCGCGCAGAGCATCGGCACACCCAGTATACCTGCTGACGCCGCCACATATATCTATCCCGAAGCCGAGCATCACCATCTCGCTTTTGTGAACGGGGTGTTCAACGAGGAGCTTTCGAAAACCGACCGGCTGCCCGAAGGTGTGATTGTAGCAAATCTGGCAGATGTACTTGCGGAAGGTAACGAGATTGCCCTCAATCATCTCGGCAAATACGCCAGATGGGAGGATGATCCGTTCGTGCCGTTCAATACGGCTGTTTTCCGTGACGGGGCTTTCATTTATGTTCCCAAAGGCGTCAAGATCGCCGACCCCATCCAGCTTCTGTTCATCAATACAGATGAATCGGAGCAGTACGTGATGACCCCTCGCTGCCTGATCGTGGGCGACCAGTCCAGTGAAATGACGGTAGTGGAAGATCACATCGGGCTGGGCGATAATGTGTATTTCAATTGTACGGTATCCGAGATCGCCCTGGCGGAGAACTCGCATATGACGCATGTGAAACTGCAGCGTGACAGCAAGAAGGCATACCATATCTCCAGGCTGGCCGCTGACATCAGCCGTGACAGCGATTACAAATCCTATGCCGTTCATCTTGGTTCGCGACTTTCACGCAGCGATGTGAAGGCCGTGCTGACCGACGAGAACACCCATGCTACGCTGGACGGACTGGTGATGGTCAACGGCGACCAGCTCTCTGATACCCACAGTGTGATGGATCACACCATGCCCAATTGCACCAGCCACCAGCTGCACAAGTGTATCATTGACGGTCATGGCACATCGGTATTCAATGGCAAGATTTTTGTCCGTCAGGACGCCCAGAAGACCGACGCGTTCCAGGAGAACCGGAACCTGCAACTCTCCAACACCGGCATGGCCTATGCCAAGCCGCAGCTGGAAATCTTTGCCGACGACGTCTCCTGCAGCCACGGGGCCACCATCGGCCAGCTGGACAAGGACGAGGTGTTCTACCTGCAAACCAGGGGATTGCGTGAAACCCAGACCAAAGAAATACTAACCTACGGATTTGCCCTTGATGTGATTGAGTCCATTCCGGTGCCCTCCATTCGGGAGCGGCTCGGCAAAGAAGTGGAAGCATATACACGCGAAAGCAAATCCATCAAAGAACTTGCCTGATGGCAGACCGTTCCGCAACCATTAAAGCATCCGCAGCAGACACGGCGGCGGGATTCATTGATATCGAGCGGTGTCGTGATGACTTCCCGGTCCTTAACCGGCACGTCCACGGCAAGCCGCTTGCTTTTCTGGACAATGCGGCATCAAGTCAGATGCCGGAGCAGGTGATGCGTTCCTACACGGAGTACCACAGCCGGTACCATGCCAACGTTCACCGCGGTGTGCACTTGCTCAGCCAGGAGGCAACGGAGGCCATGGAAGGTTCACGTGAGACACTCCGCGAGCTTGTCAATGCCCGCAGCAGCAAGGAGATCATTTTTACTTCCGGGGCAACTGACGCCATCAACCTTGTGATGCAGTCATGGGGTCGTGCCAACATCCGCGAGGGGGACGAGATCCTGATCAGTACGATGGAGCATCATTCCAACATCGTGCCATGGCGCATGCTGTGTGATGAAAAGGGAGCAGTATTGAAAGTGATCCCGGTCAGCGATGACGGTGTTCTGGACATGGAGGCCTTTGCTTCCATGATCACCGATCGCACGCGTCTGGTCGGGATCGTTCATGTATCCAATACCCTTGGCACGATCAATCCGGTTGCCGAGATCATCAGAATTGCACATGAACGGGGCGTGCCGGTGCTTGTGGACGGAGCACAGGCCGTATCCCACATGAAAGTGGATGTCCAGAAGATCGATTGTGATTTCTTTGTAACATCCGGGCACAAAATGTATGGCCCGACCGGTATCGGCATCCTCTACGGCAAGCAGGAACATTTGGAAGAAATGCCGCCATGGCGGGGCGGTGGTGACATGATCCTGAGCGTCTCATTTGATGAGGTGCTGTACAACGATCTGCCCTACAAATTTGAAGCTGGCACGCCCAACATATCCGGTGCGATCGGGATGGGCAAGGCGGCAGAGTATATTATGTCCGTCGGCTACGAGGCCATTCACAAAAAGGAGCAGGAGCTGCTCCGTTATGCTACGGAAAAACTGCAATCGATTGAAGGGCTGCGGATCATCGGGACGGCCCCTGAAAAGTCGTCGGTAATCTCATTTGTGATTGACGGAATTCATCCGCATGATATCGGCACTATCCTGGATCTGGAAGGCGTTGCGGTCCGGACCGGGCACCACTGCACGCAGCCGCTGATGGAACGACTCGGTATTGTGGCCACAACGCGTGCATCCATGGCGATGTACAACCGCAAAGAAGAAATTGACCAGCTTGTAACGGCGCTGCATAAAACCATTGAAATGTTCAGGTAATGAATGATCGGAATGGATGACAAACTGAGCCAGATGTATCAGCAGGTCCTGCTGGACCATAACAAGACACCGAGAAACTACCGTGTCCTTGATCCGGCTGACTATCAAGCTCTTGGTTATAATCCATTGTGCGGCGACAAATACAAGGTTTTTCTGAATATTGATGAGAACAACGTTGTAACTGACATTTCCTTTATTGGTGACGGATGCGCTATTTCCAAGGCGTCAGCATCCATGATGACCACATTCGTGAAAGGCAAGCACATTGATGAAATCGACAAGCTTTTCCACCAATTTCATGATATGGCACAGGGCAAGCTGGATCCGGAAACCGATCAAAACGATCTGGGCCGGCTGAAGATTTTCTATGGTGTCAGGAACCTTCCGGCCCGTGTCAAGTGCGCCACCTTGTGCTGGCATACGCTGCATGCCGCGCTGAAAGGAAAGGAAAAGGTCACAACGGAATAGCAATAGCACCTGCACATGTGCAAAACCGGATAACGATGTCACAACAACGTCATATAGATCAGTACGGTACTATCAGCACAAATCAAACGTTTACCATCCTGAAAAGAACACTGAAAAATTGAAGTTATGCCAAAAATAGCCGAAATCGAAAGAACACCGAATCCGGACGCCATGCGGTTTGTGCTCAGGGAGCCCATTTCCAACGGTGTCACCCGTTCCTATGAATCACCGGAAGAAGCCACGGCCGATCCTTTCGCGACGGAGCTGTTCCAGATTCCGCATGTGATCTCGGTTTATTATGTCGATCGATATATAACCATAACCCAGGATGGGGGGATTGACTGGAATACATTGCTGCGGCAGCTGGCGCCCCCGATCCGCGAAGCCGAGGCAGTGGATCATCTGGAGACCGATGATCCCAATGTAAATGTAAGCGAGGAGGCCAGGCAATCGGAAGATCCGCGCCTGGTCGAGATCAACAAAATGCTTGACGAGCAGGTACGGCCGTATCTGTTGGCCGATGGTGGTGGACTGAAGGTAATCAGCCTTGATAACGATGTGCTGAAAGTGCACTATCAGGGTGCCTGCGGTACCTGTCCAACCGCAACCACCGGAACGCTCTATGCTATTGAAAGCATGGCAAAGCGGATCGACCCCAACATACGTATCCAATCGGTATAGGATTTCAGGCATTACGCTTCAAAAGGTTTGCAACGCTGAGGCCGAACCGGACCCAGTGTTAACCTGAATATTCCAGAGGTATCAGTAAAATATGGCAGCAATCACTATTTCTGAGAAAGCACTCAAACGAATCAATGAAATTCGCAGCACGGAAGGGGCTGACGATAGAACGGCATTGCGCATCGGTGTGGTCGGGGGCGGCTGCTCCGGACTTTCCTACCAGCTTGATTTTGATGCAAAAGGGGCATCAGAAGGGAAAAAGGATCAGGAGTTTGAAGTGAACGGCCTCAAGGTGATTATTGACATGCGCAGCTTCCTTTACCTGGCGGGAACACAACTTGATTATTCCGACGGGTTGCAGGGCCGGGGATTCCATTTCATCAACCCGAATGCCAGCCGGACCTGTTCGTGCGGCGAATCTTTTTCAGTTTAATTCCATGGCCGAGCAGCATACCGAAATTGAAAACAAGGTTGCCCGGTCCGGGCTCATAACCCTGGATCTCCAGCAATGGTATTCCCCGGACGGGATTGAGCCCTTTGATCTCAAGGAGTACCTGCACATGGAGCTGCTCCTTCGCGAAAAGGAGTTCCGGCAGGCTTTGGAAGAACATGACTGGAGCCGGTACTCCGGAAAGACCATTGCCGTTTTTTGCTCAACGGATGCCATTGTCGCTTCCTGGGCTTATATGCTGGTTGCGTCGCATGCCCGCGGATACGCAGAGGATGTTGTATTCGGAATGCCGCAGGATGTCGCATTCGAGCGGTTTCGAAAAGGGATGGACGCCGAAGACTGGTCCAGATATCGGGGAAAGCGCGTCTTGCTGAAGGGATGTGCTGACGTGGAGGTGCCTTCCTCTGCCTATTTATATGCTACTCAGAAACTGTTACCTTACGTTGAGCGTCTGATGTACGGGGAAGCTTGCTCTTTTGTACCGGTATATCGCGCTTCCCGGAAAGCATAGCAGCCCCGGGTACCGTGTTTTTCCACGGGCAGGAAAATAAAATCGATGGGCAATCGGAGATGGGGGGCAATTTGCCGGATCCGGAGGACATGTTTACCATCCAACGAGGAACAAGCGACCGTAATGGACGAAATAGGCAAACGCAAAAAAGATCATCTGGATATTACAGCTGCCGGCGGTGCCGGATACGAAAAGACAACCGGATTTGAGCGATACGATTTCATACACGATGCGCTCCCTGAGGTGAATTTTGACGAAATCACCTGCGAAAGCCGTTTTTTGAACCGGTGGTTCAGTTTTCCGCTGTTCATTTCTTCCATGACCGGAGGGCATCACGAGGCAACCCCTGTCAATGCCGTTATCGCGGCATTCTGTGAACGCTACAATCTGCCTTTTGGGGTAGGGAGCCAGCGTGCCATGCTCGAGGACCCATCCACCCGAAACAGTTTTTCCATTGTACGTGAGGAGGCTCCATCGGCATTTATAGCTGCCAATATCGGCGGAGCGCAGCTTGCCGGCGGAATGGAAAAAGAGCAGATCGATCTGTTGGTCGACACCATCCGGGCCGATGCGGTCATCGTTCACCTGAATCCATTGCAAGAGCTGCGTCAGAAACAGGGCGATCGCAGGTTCAGTGGGATCAGGGAGGGGATACGCTCGCTGGTCAATGATGTACAGGTTCCGGTTATCGTCAAAGAAACAGGAGCCGGGCTTTCCGAGAGTGTAATATCCCAGCTGATGGATTGCGGGGTGTCCGCTTTTGATGTTGCCGGAGCAGGCGGAACGAGCTGGGGGAGAGTTGAGAATATCCGCAATGGTGGCAAAGAGCGGCATTTCACTGACGATTGGGGTATACCCACTGTGGACTGTTTGCTGGCATCGCGTGAGCTGGTGCATGACAGGTGCGAGCTTGTTGCATCGGGCGGGATCCGCAGCAGTGTCGATATCGCCAAAAGCCTTTGTCTGGGTGCCGTAATCGCTGCGACGGCGCAGCCGGTGATCAAAGCCATCCGGGATGGCGGGTATGACGGACTGGAAGCCATGTTCCGCCAATGGGACGAGGATTTTCGTACTATTTTATGCCTTTTGGGATGTGAACGTCCCACTGATCTTGATATGATTCACCTTCGGAGGGTTCAGGGTCGATGATACCCAATCTTTTTTGTATATTTGCTCCCCGAAACCCTCACCCTGAACCTGCATGATTTTGCAAGACCTCCGAAAACAGCTGGACGCTATTCTTGAATCCGCCTTTGGTTCGCTGCCCGTCCCGAAAAAGCCGGCTTCCCTCTACGATCCGGTACGTTATGTGATGGGCATGGGAGGGAAGCGGCTGCGCCCGCGCCTCTTGTTGCTCACGACAGGTCTCTGTGGGGGAAAACCCGAAGAGGCTATTCCAGCCGCACGGGCTGTCGAGATGCTGCACAACTTCACACTGCTGCATGATGATATCATGGACAATGCGGGGACAAGGCGCGGCATGGCAACGGTGCATGAAAAATGGGATGACGCCACGGCGATTCTCTCAGGTGATGTCCTTTTTGTACTGGCTTTGCAACAGCTTACTGAGCAGGGAGCACATGCAGGTCTTTCAGATGCTGCCAACACCCGGCTAATGCAGCGTTTTCTGGAGGCCATTCGTATTGTCTGTGACGGGCAGGCCATGGACATGGATTTTGAGCGGCGCGATGAGGTTGCCCTGCCCGAGTATCTTGAAATGATCGGTGCCAAAACAGCCGCCTTGCTCCGCTGCTCCATGGAAATGGGGGCACTGACTGCGGGCGCTGATGAAGATGTCGTCGCTGATTGCGGTGAGATAGGCGAGCATGCCGGTCTCGCATTCCAGATACAGGATGATCTGCTCGATGCTGTCGGCGATACCTCGAAATTTGGCAAAAAAGTAGGTGGCGATATCGTCGAAGGAAAAAAAACATGGCTGACGATACGGGCACTGGAGCGAGCCGACGATACGGACCGCCTGTTGCTCAGACAGATCCTTGGCAGTGGCACTGCCAGTGAATCCGACGTACTCAGGGTCATACGTATCTACCATGATCTGGGAGTCATAGACGATGCCGTGCGGGCAATAAGAGGGCATTATGACAATGCGGCGCAAAAACTGGCTCAGTTCAAAGAATCTGCGTACCGTGAGGAAATAAAATTGCTTCTCAACAAGTTAAAGGTACGAGATAATTGAGGGTACATTAAAAGTGTAACACACATCCATATGCTTAAAACAAATAAAAGTATTGCAGTTCTATTGCTTCTGATATTGCTGGCGTCCGGCTGCCGGTCCAGCCGGGACATCCGTCCGGGCGACACTATTGAAGTGGCCTTTGAAAAGGCCATGAGTCAATATGAGCGGGAGCGCTATTCCCATGCTGTCCGAGCCTTTGAGACGATTCTCTCCATGGGCAGAGGTACGGAATTTGCCGCGGATGCGCAGTTCTACCTGGCCATGAGCCATTTCCACAACCGTTCCTATCTCTCGGCTGCAAGTGAGTTCCGGCGGTTTGCAAGAAATTACAGCCGTGACGAGCGGAGAAAGGATGCCGAGTTTATGGAAGCCTATTCGCACTACAGGCTCAGTCCGCGATTCAATCTGGACCAGACCGAAACCTACAATGCCCTCGATCGGTTTCAGCTTTTTGTAACACGCCACCCCGGCACAGAACGGGCCCGGGAAGCAGAGGCATACATGGATGAACTGCGGGACAAACTGGCCAAAAAGAAGTTCAATGCCGCTGAGATGTATATGCGTGTCCGTGAATATCGATCTGCTGCCATCTACTACGGGTTAACGGTTGAGCGGTATCCGGGTAGCTCCTGGGCAGAGAAAGGGCTGGTCAACCAGATATTGGCATACGTATACTACGCGGAAAACAGTGTCGCGGACCGGCAACAGGAGCGTTTTGAGAAAGCGGTTGAAAGTTATCAGCAGTACCTTCAGATTTTCCCAAGGGGCGAAAACAGGGATCTGGCGGAACAGTATCATGACAGGGCACTCGATGGCCTGGCCAGGGTTTCCACGGTCACTGCAGAACGTTAGGAGATGGGCACCGGACTCTTTTTAGGAAGTTTTAATCCGGTTCATCGCGGTCACGAAAAAATAGTTTCCTCTTTTCTGAACAGCGAATTGATTGATGATTTGTGGATCATCCTCACACCCTCGCCGCCCCACAAGCTTATCAGGGATCTGGCATCCTTCACCGACCGCTGGAATATGCTTGAGCTGGTATTTGAAAACAGAGATGCCGTGCATTTGTCTGATATCGAGCAGCGCATTCCTTCCCCTCACTATACGGTTCGCACCCTTGCCTATCTGAAGAGCAGCTATCCGGACAAGTCATTTTATCTTTGCATAGGTGGTGACACATTACAGACACTTTCCTCGTGGTATGACTATGAAAAGATTGCTCACAAAGCTGAATTGCTGGTTGCGGAGCGTCCGGGGGTTCCTCTGACCCGTCCATCAGAACTGGAGTCTTTCACCGTGCACTATTGTGAGCATGAGGCTATTGCCGTCTCTTCGACGGATATCCGGGAAAAACTGGCGGATGGAAAAACGCCGGGGCTGGATGAGCTGCACCCGGCAGTATTGGAATACATCCGTTCGGAGGGCTTGTACGGATCAGCCGGCTTTGGGCCTTAAGTGAGCCCCGGGCGGTTTTATGTGGCTGTAACGCCAGGTTGCCGGGCCTTTCCGTGATCATGGATTTTTTTTTGTACGAAGTCCTTCGAAAAACCGACGCATCAGCGATTCGCATTCCTGTTCCATGACCCCCTGAATCACTTCAATGCGGTGGTTCAACGCTGAGTGCTGGACGATATTGAAAATGCTTCCACAGGCTCCGGCCTTTTCATCCTGGGCCCCAAAAATGAGACGTCCAATTTTAGCCCATACCAGGGCACCGGCGCACATCGGGCAGGGTTCCAGCGTTACATATAAGGTACAATCAGGCAGATATTTTTCGCCCAGATGGTGAAAGGCTGCGGACAGGGCGATCATTTCCGCGTGAGCGGTGGCGTCCGAGAGCAGTTCCACCTGGTTGTGCCCCCGGCCAATAATCCGGTTATTATGGACAATGACAGCACCAACCGGCACTTCACCGGCTTCAAATGCTTTCTCAGCTTCAAGACAGGCTTGCAGCATGAACCGGAAATCCACGTTTTCAGAAAAGATATCTGGTGAGGAAGTAGTCATAACGGCGATTGCTAATGTATCTAGTTGCAGGTTCTTTATTGTAAAACATCCCAGCCGGACATATTTTTATAATTCTTCAATATTGTTATAATAGCACTTTGTTTTGAAGAGTTAACGCGTATGAATACAACAATGCATGTTGAAAAAGATATTGAACTGATCAGAAAGTTGATCAGGGATATTCCTGATTTTCCGAAAAAGGGGATTATCTTCAAGGATATCACGCCTGTATTGCAGGATCCTGAAGCTTTGATTATGACCTCCCGCCTTTTACTGGCGCCCTTTGCAGGTCAGCAGGTAGATCTCATTGCAGGCATTGAATCCAGGGGCTTTATCTTCGGGACCCGTATGGCGACGGATATGAATGCGGGTTTTATTCCTGTCCGCAAGCCGAACAAGCTCCCGGCAGACAAGATATCCGTGGAATATGAACTGGAATATGGTACCGACAGACTGGAAATGCATTCGGATGCCATCAGAAAAGGGGACCGTGTGATCATTCATGATGACCTCATGGCCACAGGCGGCTCTGCACGAGCTGCTTCGGAGCTGATTCGTTCGCTGGGTGGTGTGGTAATCGGTTATTCCTTTGTTCTGGAGTTGACTTTTCTAAATGGAAAGGAGAAGCTTGAGCAGGGAATTCCCGTTCATTCCTTGTTGAAAATCTGACAAAAAATAGAAGAACAACACCTTGATAGTTATGGCAAAACTGATGATAATCTTGTCAAACGCATCATAATAATTGAATTGGTTATTTTATTGCGTTGTTTTTTTTGATATTTTGATCAATAATGTTCATGCTTACAATTATTTAGCACAGGTTTACAACGATTTTACAGAAATAACATCAGTACAACGTAACAAGATCAATTAAAATTAACGCTTAAAAAAATGGTCTCAATGAAACATCTCAGATTACTGGGGAATATCTCAGCAGCAATGTTGCTTGTTTTTGCAGTTGCCTGCGGCCCCTCGCTAACACTAACCGATGTGGACTACGCTCAGCCTATGGAGTCCGTAGCATCACCTGATCAGAACGGCAATGTGCAGGACGTCCGTTTGGGTATCTCGTTCAATGTTACTGATCTCAACATCATGGAGCGTGGTGAAGGCTCATCTCTTCCCGAGGAAGTGCGCTTTATACGTAGCAGGGACGGATACTACTTTGTTACTGCTCCTGGGTACAGAAATGTATATGTCTTTGAAGTAGAGGAACGTGCCCTGGACCTGAAAACAGTTATCCGCGTTTCGGGAGCAGGTCTGGCAAACCCGGCTTTCAATCAGCGTTCTCCTTACATCCAGCTTCTGGATGGAGATGTTGAGTATCGTCTGACCAAAGACGGCCTTGCAAACTAAACCGAAATTTTAAGCTACAAGTATAAAGAACATGGAAAAGCTAACTATTAGAACTGTACTGGCAACCCTCCTCGTACTCGCTTTGGGATTTACCGGTCAGGTGCAGGCACAATTTCAGTCTGA
>SKUI01000137.1 GCA_007122185.1 Rhodothermia bacterium
GCCATCCCGCCTGGGATCTGACACGCCGATCATGGTTCCATCCTCCAGCACCCGGATCATCTGGACGCCGCCAAAGAGCATGTTCATGGGGAAGTTGGAAGGGGAGATGACATAGCCGCGCCGGTTCAGGACCTCGATCGCTTCTGCAGAATACCCGCGCTCCATCTGTATGACTGGTTCGTTGATCATCGGATAAACCCGGGGCATGCGTATGGCCTCGGCTGGATGCAGGTTGTAGATCAGGGTGTGGACGATCATGCTGATCACGGCCGGGGGGATGCGTCCGGAACCGGGGGAGCCTACGACCAGCTCTACACGGTCGCCGTTCAGCACAATGGTAGGAGCGGTGCTGGAGTGTGCCGTGCGTCCGGGTCCGCGAATGCTGCCGTAACTGCCGCCGAAGTTGTGGTTGGCGGAGTTGTAGAAAATCCCGTCGGAGAAAATGGCGGATCCGAAATAAAGCCCGAGGGTGTTGGTCATGGATACCGCGTTTCCGTGTCTGTCCACGACGGAAATATGCGTGGTATGTTGCTCTTCCGGATCGGAGTTGGAGTCCGTGCTATTGACGGAAGCTGCGTTTTCCGGTTTTTCCGGTTCTTCTTCCGTCGCAGGTTCAGGTACGGGAAGGTGTTGCCTCAGTTCGTCGTAATCGCGTTGTGTTATGTTCTGCGGCGGTGCGAAGAAGCCGGGGCCTACGCAGCCCGGCGGAGCAGTATAGCGAGGTGTGGCAGGCCAGGGATTGCCGGCGTGCATGGTATCCGGGACGTCTCCGCCCATGGCCGCAGCACGGAGGGAGGCGTAATAGTCGCTGATCATTCCCGCAACGGGCAGGTCGACAAAGGTGGGATCTCCCTGCCATTCATCGCGGTCTGCCCGGGCAATTCGAATCGCATCCAACAGAACGCCGAGCGCATCACCGTTTGCAACAGGATGTCCGTGCCGTGCGATATTCCCGCGCTCGATGAGCTTGAGCCCCAGGATGACTTCATGTCCGGCGAGGCTCGGGGGGGCGCTGAGGACACGGTGCCCCATCCACTCCTGACAGAGTGCACCGCGCCAGGTTGGGGAGTAATTTTGAAAATCGGCCAGGGTGAGGCGGCTGTTGCCTGAGGCGAGTTTATCGATGGTGCGGCGGGCCACATCGCCTGAGTAAAATCCGTCGCGGCCTTCGACGGCAATACGGCGAAGCACGTCGGCGAGATCCGGCTGGATGAGCCGATCGCCGGCACGCAGCGGTAGTCCGTCGGGCAAAAAGAGTGCGGCGGCGTCCGCATCATATAGAAGGCGCTGTGAATACGAGGCGATGACGTCAGCCAGCAGGTGATGGATGATGAAGCCCTCTTCGGCCAGCCGGATGGCCGGTTCGAGGACCGTTTGACGTTCCAACGTGCCAAATTTATCCAGCGCCTCAAGCAATCCGTCCACCATGCCGGGTACGGCCACGCCGCGTTCCCGTGTAATGAGTGAGTCGGGATCAGTGTCCAGTCCGTAATCGGGGTCGGCGCCGGTGGCAGCGTAGAAATCGAGGTAATCGGCCATTCCGGCCTCGCGGTTCCAGATGGTCATGGCCCCGCTTCCTCCCAGCCCGGACATGTTGGGCTCAAGTACGGCTATGGCGAAAGCTGTTGCTACAGCGGCATCGACGGCATTGCCGCCCATGGCGAGCATGGTCCGTCCGGCTTCGCTGCCAAGCGGATGTGCAGAAACGACCATGCCTTCGGATGCGGTCGCCTCGCGGTAAAACGTGGGGGCTTCGGCTTTCGTGAAACGGGCTTCGGGAGCAATGGTGACCGGCTCGGGTGTGCCGCATGCGCTCGCCAGCAGGAGAATGGACAGAAGCGCACTGGAGAGGATGGGAAAGTTCTTGTGATTCATAAAGGTCAATTCTATATCACGCGTAAACGTGAGTAATGGTGCTTGAACGTGCCGGATGCCTGATAAGGGGCACTGACTGACGCATCAATATAGAAATTACCCTGTATAATTCACAGATAGAACGGCTTGATTCACTTCTTGCCGTCAGTTGAACCGGTCAGCGACGAATTATTTTTCTTCTTGAAGTTCACGTAGCGCACGCCGTAGATCCTGATCATTTGTTCGTCACGGAATGCAATCGCTCTTTTGAGCCGCTCATCGTAGTTTTTGCGGAACTGTCTTTTTGTGCGGGCCTTGGGTATGTAAAACGACTTGTTTTTGTGAACGCCTTTTTCCGGGGAGTAGGAGACCTGGAATACGTGTTCCTGATATACTTCACCGTTGCGGTTCTTGGATTTCACACAGTAGCTGATGCCGGGATATCCGATATTACTCTGCTTGCCGAGATGCATGGCACGATCGGGGTTTCGGGCAAATTTCTGCCACTCAGACAGATTTCTGTTCCGGAACTCCCTGGCGGAATTAAGGGCCTTGTCTTTCCCACCATACTTTCCATCGCTGAAAAAGCGGCTGATTTTCTTGCCGTCTCTGCGTATGCGAACAAACCATCCGAATGTGTTTTTGGACGGTTGATCGATACGGCTGATATTTTTCATGTCGTCATCTGTCATGATATGTTCCTTGGGGAATAGTGGGGTGTAAAACTGATAACGCAAACTGGGGAGCTAATATTTTAATTATAAGTGGTTTAGGGGCAAATATCCAAAAGATATTTACCTGAAAGCATATTTCTTGGAAATCATATTCCCCGGTACGCATATTCCCCGGTACACATGGCCTTTTGATGTGTGCTGTGGCCTATTGCGAGGCGTGCTTTTGGGGGATTT
The DNA here is from genome assembly GCA_007122185.1 of Rhodothermia bacterium. The sequence goes on from SKUI01000137.1 coordinate 2,763, forward strand.
TTTTTGGAAAATCAGATCTTTTCCGGATGGCTTAGTCCGTGTCTTCGCCAGGTCCGGCCGGATCCAGATAGGCGATGGTGGCACCCCACGTACCGCTTCCATGTCCAGCCAGGTGATAACTCCTGACCCAGGGCAGGGATTCCAGCCGGGAATGGACGATACGGCGAAGGGTTCCGGTCCCTTTTCCATGGATGATCCGCACAGTCAGGATCCCTTTTTCGCGGCATGCCCGAAGATATTCGGGAACGAGGTCGTGCACATCGGACGGTGGAAAGACGTGCAGGTCCAGCACCCCGTCGATCGGGTATTCCATGGCGCCATCGTCGTTCATCGGGATATCGTCATCCATCGCAGCGATCGTTTGCGTGGTAAAGGTTTACCGGGTTATCAGTTTTTGTCCGGATGGCCCGGTCCACGTCCTCGTCAGATTTACGAGTGGGTTGCATTGCGCGCTCCGGGTATGATGCGATCAGAATTCGGTCAGGATCTGACTTAGCGGTTTTCTGTTAAGGTCCGGGACACGGGTATTTTCGGCCGGATA
>SKUI01000125.1 GCA_007122185.1 Rhodothermia bacterium
CAACTAATTGCATAATTATAAACAGATGAAACGATTCGTACTGCAACAGGATGCCGGACGCGCAAGCGACGCCTCGTATCGCATAGCCTATGACGAACTGCTTAACGAACAACAGTATCAGGCTGTTATGCACGATCGCGGACCGGCACTGGTTATCGCCGGAGCCGGGACCGGGAAAACACGCACACTGGTCTACCGCGTAGCCCGGCTCGTTGAAGACGGCACCGAACCAGGGGCAATCCTTTTGCTTACCTTTACACGCCGCGCAGCAAGAGAAATGCTGGACAAAGGCGCCAATGTACTCGATGAACGATGTTCTCATGTGAAAGGTGGGACCTTTCACCACTATTGCAACCAGCTGCTTCATACGTATTCCGAACACATCGGTTTCCCACCTAATTTTACGCTGCTTGACCAGTCCGATGCCGCTGACACCATCCACTACGTCCGCGCACCTCTGGCCGCTAAGCTCCGGGGAAAACGATTTCCCCAAAAAAATACCATCCTGGCGATATTCTCCACGTCTGTTAACCGCCAGCAGTCACTCTATGACGTCCTGGCTTCCGCCTACCCACAGTTTCTCCCGCATCATGATGCCATTCTCGAAGTCCAGAAAAGATACTCTGAATATAAAAGTATGAATGGTGTAATGGATTTTGACGATTTGCTTGTATATACCCATAAAATTCTTTCGGATAATGAGGATATACGCACCAGGGTATCTTCAGAAATCAAGCAGGTTATGGTGGATGAATACCAGGACACCAACGCTCTTCAGGCAGATCTGGCAAGGCTTTTCAGTTCGGTACACGGGAACCTGATGGCAGTTGGTGATGATGCGCAGAGTATCTACGCCTTTCGCGGCGCCGACTTCCGTAACATTCTGATGTTTCCGGAACAATTTCAGGAGTGCCGGATCATCCGTCTGGAAGAAAATTACCGGTCGGCGCAACCCGTGCTGGACCTCGCCAATACTTTGATAAGCAAAGCATCTCAGAAATTTGATAAAAAGCTTTTTACACGTAAAAAGGGGGGAGATCTGCCCGGGTTGGTTAAGGCGCCCTGTGAACGAGACCAATCCAGGTTTGTATGCCAGATGTTGCTTCAGCTCAGGGAACTGGGTCTCTCACTGGGTGACATAGCCATATTGTTCCGCAATGGCCGCGATTCCTACGATCTGGAATGGGAGCTCAACAAAAGAAACATACCATTCCAGAAATTTGGTGGTCAAAAGTTCTCAGAAGCAGCACATATTCGTGATATTCTCGCTCATCTCAGGATAATTGTAAATCCTGATGATCAGATTGCATGGAATCGTGTTCTATTGCTGCTGGATGGTATTGGACCAAAAACGGCACAGGAACTGATTTTGTGGCTTCGCAGGAATAAAGAACGTAACTTCAGCGACTCCGGATTGGTCAGCAAGTCGTACCATCAGCAACTCGAACAGCTCAGCATCGTGCTGGAGGAACTGAACAAATACAGGGATCAGCCAGGCAAAGCAGTAGCTGCAGCTGTAGCATACTATAATCCCATTTGCAGCAAGCGGTTTGATGATCATCCGAAACGACTCAAAGACCTTGACTCCTTCGCCGGCCTGGCCACATCATACAAAAATATTGATAACCTCCTGCAGGAGCTCACCCTCGATCCACTTGACGCAACCGCTGTGGAAACAGAGGTATCCGTGAAGGACGAGGATCCGCTGGTCCTGAGTACGATTCATTCCGCCAAGGGTCTGGAATGGGACACGGTTTTCATTGTTCAGTGTCTTGACGGGATCATTCCATCCGGATATTCCGTGGACGACCCGCAAGCCCTTGATGAAGAGCTGAGGCTGCTCTACGTTGCCTGCACACGTGCCAAAGAGAGGCTTTTTGTAACCTACCCGATCACAAAAGAGAGTTCGTTCGGAGAGTACTTCTCAAATCCATCACGATTCCTAAACGGCATTCCGGAAAAAACCCTGGAAACATGGATGCTGGAGGAAGAGTCTCCTCCGAAACAGATCACATCGTAGTGACTATTTGAATCTGCTGCCACAACAGCGCACTTTGGTTACTAAAGCAACTCTTTGAACAAGATTTGGAATGGTAAACCGGCAGGGTAGAGGATCAGTCCTTTTCCAACTTCAGGATTTTATACTGTCGGAACATGTCTTTTGCAAGCCAAATGAGGGCATAGGGAGGCAATAAAATGAACAGCACCGTGATAAACAGCTTCCGTCTTTGGGAATAAGGATATTCATGCAGACCGGAAATTGCTGCAATCCACAAAATAATAAATGTAAAGGCAATCAGAGCAACCAAAATGGAACCGATGGTTCCAAATTGATCATGAATATAGTGCAGCATAACTGTTTTTTTACTGATGGAACGATGTGTATCTTTAAAAGATAACAAAGTTTCTCTGTAAAAAGACATTTCACAATTTTTTCGATGCCATATGCTGCCTGTAGTTGCCATAGTCGGTCGCCCAAATGTCGGTAAATCCACGCTCTTCAACCGCCTGCTGGGAGAGCGCCAGGCTATCGTACATGGTGAGCCTGGTGTAACCAGGGATCGCCACTACGGCGAGAGCTTCTGGAATGGACGTGATTTCACTGTTATTGACACTGGCGGCTATCTGCCCGGCAAGGGCGATGTCATTGTTTCCGGCATCCGCAACCAGGTCGAACTTGCCATCCGCGAAGCCGATGTGATCCTGTTCGTGGTGGATGTTATGCAAGGCATTACCACAGAAGATGATGCCGTGACTGACATGCTGCGTAAACAGAAAAAACCTGTCGTCCTGGCTGTAAACAAGTCGGACAACAGTGAAAAAGCGATGCTTGCCCCGGATTTCTACCGCCTTGGTTTTGATGAGCTTTTTCCCGTTTCAGCCCTGTCGGGTTCCGGCACAGGAGAGCTTCTAGACCGGCTGGCGGATTTGCTGCCGGCGCCAAAAGCGCATCAGGAAGAGGAGAAATGGCCGAAACTGGCCGTGATCGGCAGGCCGAATGTGGGCAAAAGCAGTTTCATCAATGCGCTGCTTAATGATGAGCGCTGTATTGTCACAGAAATCGCCGGGACCACACGCGATTCGGTGAACAGCCTGCTGAAATACAAGGACAGTAAATACACGCTTATCGATACGGCCGGACTGCGAAAACGCTCCCGCGTACAGGAGAATATCGAGTTTTACAGCCTTATCCGGACTGAGAAAAGCATCCGCGAATGTGATGTTGCCATCCTGCTGGTGGACGCTTCCCAGGGGTTCGAAGTCCAGGATGCACGACTGATGCGGCAGGCAGAACAATTCAACAAGGGAATGATTATCGCCCTTAACAAATGGGACCTCATCGAAAAAGAAACAAATACGGCCAAAGAATTCATGGATACCATATACCGGAAAGTTCCCAACCTCAAGTATGTTCCCGTAGTAACCATTTCTGCGCTGACCGGACAGCGTATCCACCGGGTAATCGATGAAGCAGTGGAGGTTCTTGAACACAGGAACAAAAAGATCTCCACGTCGGAACTGAACCGGTTCCTCAAGGAAATCACGGCGCAACGCCCGCTTCCTTACGCCAGGGGGCACCAGCTTACCATTAAATATGTCACACAGGTAAAGAGCAAACCTCCTGTCTTTGCATTTTTCATGAACATGCCCCGGGAACTTCCGGCAAACTACAGACGATATATAGAAAACCAGCTGCGCGCGAGGTTTGAGTTTAAAGGTGTTCCCGTTACCATGGTTTTCAAGGAAAAATAAATTCTTGACCACGCATTATGCGACAGATTTCTTTGATGGAAGTTGTACATGCGTTATTTTTAAAAAAAACTGTGAAACAGGCATTTCTGTTTGTCATTTTTAGTCTGCAATACGTAATTCAACCATGTCCGATAATCTTGAGATTCCAAGAACCAATGCGAAAGTAAGCGACCCCACCAGGGAACGTTCACTTAACTTCCTGGAAAAAATATACCTCCCGGAGATATTCCGGGGGATGTGGTACACGCTGAAACAGATGTTCCAGCCGAAATTCACCATGAAATACCCGGAGGAACGCTTCGACCCGCCGCCCATTTTCCGTGGTCGACCCGTACTGGTCGAGGATGAGGGACAGGAACGATGCGTGGCGTGCGGACTTTGCGCCCGTGCCTGCCCGCCGCTGGCCATCAGTATGCAAGCCTCCGAAAACAGCGACGATCCGAAAGAAAGATACCCTGATTTCTTTGAGATCAACATGCTGCGCTGCATCTACTGCGGATACTGCGAAGAGGTCTGTCCGGAAGAAGCTATCGTTATGAGCAAGGATTACGACCTGGTTTTTGAGACAAGGGAAGAAGCCGTCTACGATAAATCCAAACTGCTTGTATCCAAAGAAGAACTGAAAGAGCGTCTTGAATATCTCAGGGAATACAAAAACCGGCAATTCGGTCAATTCTGGAATTTCAACGAGGAAAACAACATCCATTCGGTACGCAACCGCGACAAACGATGGGAAACCAGCCTTTCACTTGTGGAAATGATCGAAGAGCAGCGCAAACAGGGCAAGCAACCTGAACTGGATCGGGGCTAACCTGAAATCATTCGCTTTTTAATACAAAGCGAAGTAATAACCGTTCCATGCCATCGCACGAAAAGCCTACAAATGAACCGAAAGAGCTGATCCTTCGGGATCTCATTCAGGATGCGGCCTGGCTGACTGAGGAGCTTGAATCCCTGAAACATATGCTCCCCGGAATACCATATGCTGACCGCCCTATGGGTCAGGAGTCCGTGCTCGACATCCTGGCCAGAATCGGAACGGCTCACGATCGATTTTTCATGCCAACGCTTGTCAGTTTGCAGAGGGGAGAGGCTGACCCGGCTTCCAGTCTGAGCATTGATGTTGAAACACCGATCAGAAACGTGACAACCCCTGAAGAAGATCCGCTAAAGCTACTGGATAAGCTCATCAGTCAACGTGTTATCCTTGTTGGATTGCTTGAAGCACTGGATGCCACTGTAATTCAAAAAAAAATCACATTCAAAGATGGGGAATTGGACGTGTTTACCCTGATTGCAAGGATGATACGCTTTGACAGAAACCAGTTGAAACAAATTGCCGAAAGGATACTTGCTATGGATGCAAAACGGCATGTTCCAATCGATAGATGACAAACAATTGATCAACGTTTATTCGTTCTTTTTGTAAAAATAGTTTACCATATGACTGGACTATCAGGTGTTATACTGTTTATAGTATCGTTCTATGCGACATTCAATTTCTTTCGACTGTACGTCATGGACAGAAAAATTTTCCATTTCTGCATGGGAACCACAGCAGCGTTTCTGGCACTCTACGGTGCGTCAGCATTTCTTGCTCTTTTTTTTCCTGTACTGGATCCGGAATTCATCGGAGAGTGGTCCACCGTCTTTTCTGTTTCATTCCTTCTTTCAGCCGCAGCGGCTCTTGTTCGGGACTTTAAACCGGTTTTTTCAAGATTCCCAAAATCATTCACTTTCATACCCCTCGTGTTAATTGTCATTTATCCAATGATTATCGACACGCTTGTAGTAAAATACTGGGTCCTGGGGCTCTATCAGGGCAGTGCATTGCTTATCGCATTACTTATTTACACATTCCGGACATACGAGAACAGCGATTATGCCTACATGCTTGTAGGAGTCATCTTTTTTGCCATAACATTCTTGCTTTACTGGATCCCTGAATCTCTGTTCACTTTGCCTGTATACGCCTGGATGCTTCTTACGAGCTCCGGTATCCTAATATTGACTGTTGGTTATAGCCAGGCATACAATCTTGATGAGCAACTGCTCGATCAGGAAAAACGCAAAGAGACCTGGTTCGCCTGAAAACCTCAGGGAAGGGAAGGAGTAATGCATTCAGCTTTGAATTAATTGTAATGGCTCTGCTTTATTTCCATATCATTGACTTTACATAATATTAATTATGCGACATATGCATGAAACCATGCCTGTATATTGTGTCCGGAAATTCACTGTAAACACAACAGCATTCAAACCACATCCTTAAAAACGAGCAGGCTGTATCAGTGTGCGTTCAGTGTTTTGTTGTATTCAAGTATTCTGATAGCGTCTTTAACGGCACGAAGTTCATCTCTATCCATCTCTCTCTGATCTTTGATCTCCCTGAGCAACTGAAGGTAATCATACGAACCGGCCTCCGCCAGCCCGGCGTAGGCATACAATCGATAGTTTCGGTTCGGGTCACCGGTTAACCTGCCAAACAGTCTTGCCACACGCTGTGAGTTCTTCTCATCCAAAGAACTCACAGATTCTGCAAGATAAGATATAGCAATATCCCGGTATCTGCGTGTTCCGGGATCCTCAGCCAGTCTGACAAGCAAATCTGTGGCATCCGGATTCTCAGAAAGGATCAGGGCACGTACCACGGCATTCTTGATGACATCCTGATACGAATCCAACTGTATATAGGGCGCAATCATGTCAACCGAATCATCCGGATAGCGTTCCCCGGCCAGCGCGATAGCATCTGCAGACACAAAGTAACTGGTATCAGCCATCATTGATGTAATGTGACCACGTGCGTTTTCTTGCATATCTGCATCTACAATTTCCATATTGCGCAATATGTGGAGGGATTCCAGCCTGACTCTGTAATCAGGTTCTGAACCATAGGTAGTTCGCAATACCATGGAAAGTGCCTGTTGCTGCTCATACATCCACACATAATCCGCAATGAGCCCGTATGCCGTCATCCGTATCCCCCAGAAAGGATCGTTCATGGCCAGCTCAGCCACCTGATTCCTGATTGTCCGGTATTCCATAAAATCCTCTGCCATGGAAAGCGCCTCTGCCCGTACCAGCAAATGATTGCTTTCCAGACGGCGCGACAAGGATGCCATGGATATGTCCCTGAAGTATTCGGTTAGCTGCACCCGCCTGGGATCCAGTACGATATCTATAATATTGTCACTTGCTTCGAAATGGAACGTGTTCTCCGCTTCGTCGATCCTGATCCTCTGCCAGGCCTCCCCTCCTTCCGCTACAATGAGCACTTCCGGATAAAGCGTGAACAAAGGCTGTCTAAGGGTATCGTGAACCTGCCGTACCGTCAACTCCGCTCTGTTTCCGGATATTTCATGCGACACATCAAGATACGGGTGCCCTGGCTCCTTAAACCATTGCTGAATAAAGGGTTGCAGATCCATTCCGCTGACATCCTCAAAAACACTTTGAAAATCAAAAATATCTACGGCATCAAATGCATGGCGCTCAAGCCAGAGCCGAACTCCCCCCCACCAAATATCATCCCCAAGATAGTCGTGCAGCATCCGCAGCACCTGTCCGGCTTTCTGGTACGTATGCCGGTCATACATGTCTTCCGGAATCGAGTAGCGGTTGAAAATAATTGGACGGCGATATTCTGCGGCTTCAGCAAAATATCTCAGACGATCATTATGGTTTTTCCATAAGTATTCATCAATCCCGTTGTTGTGCAGGCGGTAAGCCGATTCAAAATAGTTGGCAAACCCTTCATTCAATGGCAGATTGGCCCAATCCTTGCAAGTCACAAGGTTGCCCAACCACTGATGTATGATTTCATGCATGATCAGATCCTGATTGGACAGATCCTGGGCTGCCCTCGCATCAAATTGCACCGCATCGTACAGCAGGGTTGCTGTTGTATTTTCCATGCCGCGTGCTATGAAATCATGAACCGGAGCCTGGGCATATACCGGATCCCATGGATAGGGCATTTCAAGGATTTCCTCGGAGAACCGTACCATATCAGCGGTATTTTTGTAAATGAGATCTACAGTTTCTACAAATTTAGGCTCTACATAGTAACGATAAAGCAGATCTCCTTTTTTCTCTTCCACAATTTCATATTCACCGACTGCCAGGACAAAAAGGTATGGTGCATGTGGCTGATGAAGCCTCCAGTAGTCTGTCCGCAGCGTATCGCCGGGCAGAATACGGCTGTCCAGTAACAATCCGTTGGACAAGGTTTGAAAACGGTCGGGTACGGAGATCCATGTCTCCTGGGTGGCCCGCTCTGCAGGATGATCGATCGTTGGGAACCAGAAACTGTTGTCCTCCGGCTGTCCAAGCGTCCAGATCTGGGTAGGCGTAACAGGATCCTCGCCCGTCGGGTTTACAAAATAAAGTCCGCGCTGCGGCGGCGTCGATACAAATGAGATCCCGAGAACGAGCGTGTCGCCTTCCAGATAGTTCCGGTCGAGCTGTATCGTGACAATGGCCGAATCCTGTTCATAGGTGAAGTTTCTATTGGCGCGCACATCATAAATGGAATCAAATTCCATTGTTTTTGCATCGATGATCAGCTCTGACTGCATATGGTTGCTTGTAAACAACATCTCCGTCCCTCCGACCACCTGTTCCTTCTCGAACCGGAACCTGACACTCAGTTTCTGGTGATGCAGGTTCCATGTACGCTCCCTGAGAACCTGTTCAGGTCCATCCGGGATAATCCAACCCTCCTGCGCCTCAATGGTTTCTTCCTGCATTTCGGCCACAAAAAAGGCTGTGCAGGAAGTACTGAACGAAATTGTCAAAATAAGGGCGGCAAGAATTACGTTCTTCCTTATTGCGAAAACAGAACCTGTCCACCCGGGAGAATCCGTTTCGCTGCTGATGGACCGGGCATTATGAGAAACCGTGCACGTTTCACGTTCCTCCGGCCGGAAACCGACAGATGCGGAGAAAAAAATAGATGAGATTAACATAAAAAACGATCGAATGTGCTTTGATAAATGGACCAGCTCTTCCTATTATTACATGCTGTGACAGATTCTGCAAATTTGGGAATTTTCCTCTTCTTTACAAATATACCATACGATGCCGACGGATCATAAATCGCTGAACAAGACGTTTGCTGCGTTTTCTTTTCTTACTGCCCTGATACTGTACATGCTGACACTACCGCCAACTGCCAGTTTCTGGGATTGTAGTGAACGAATTGCATGCGCATATGGCCTGCAGATACCCCATCCGCCCGGTACACCGTTCTATCTGCTGCTTGGACGCTTTTTTTCCATGTTCGTCGGCCCGCTGTCCGCCGCCTACATGATTAACCTGATGAGTGCGCTGGCTTCGGCTACCACCATCATGCTCCTGTATCTGATTATTGTACGCTTTGTCCGTGAGTTTCGCGGTCATGATACCGATAATTACCCGCTGATCGACCGGATCGGTCTCTATGGCGGAGGTTTGGTCGGAGCACTGACGTTTGCCGTGAGCGACAGCCACTGGTTTACCTCCATCGAAGCGGAAACCTATGCTCTCTCTCTTACCTTTACTGCTCTTGTGGTATGGCTGGTTCTGAAATGGTCCGAAAATCATGACAACCTGCGAAATGAACGCTGGCTGCTACTGATCACCTTTCTTTTTGGCCTGGCCTTTGGAGTACACCTGCTCAGCCTTTTGGCCATTTTCTTCGTTGGACTGATTATCTATTTCAAAAAGTATGAATTTCAGATCTCCACTTTTGCCATTGCCTCGGCCATCACTGTCGGTGTGTTTTTCCTGATCTATCCGCTCACCATAATTCAGCTACCCGCCCTGGCCGGCTCTTTTGCCGATGTGACCGGAGGTATGCTTGGACCTCTCGTATTTCTTACGCTCTTTGGCGGACTGATTGTATATGGTATTTACTATACGCACAAAAAAAACCAGCGCACAGCCAATATCGTCCTGCTCGGATATTTCCTTATCCTGATTGGCTATTCCAGTTACTCCATGATTTACATCCGGTCACAGGTCAACCCGGCTATCGATCAGAATTCGCCGGATACAGTCGATGCCTTCATAAGTTATCTAAAACGCGAACAGTACGGTCAGCAACCGTTGTTACGCGGCGACAGCTACAACAACGAAATCGGTGGAATTGACCGTGGCAACCCCAAATTGTTTCCCAGAAGGTATTCCCCCGATCAGCGGCATCAGCAAAAGTACGCACAGTATCGCAGTGATCTTCACTTCTTCCTGAGTTATCAGGTAAACCACATGTATCTCAGGTATTTTGCATGGAATTTCATCGGCAGGGACAGTGACCTGCAGGATGCCCGTTGGATATCAGGCTTGGAACAAAACCGTGATTTTACCCACAATCGTGCTCATAACCGGTTTTTCTTCTTCCCCTTTGCGCTCGGGATTATAGGCATGTTCTTCCATTTCAGAAAGGACTGGAAACGAGCCATGGGTGTACTTGTTCTTTTTGTTGCGACCGGACTTGCGATTGTCGCCTACCTGAACCAAACCCCCTTCCAGCCAAGGGAGCGTGATTATTCCTACACCGGTTCTTTCTTCGCATTCTCTATATGGATCGGCATCGGTGCCGCTGGCCTTATTGAGCTGGTCAAGCACTATCTGAAGTCAAATCAGTATGCAGCATACGGGGCCCTGGCTTTGATGTTCATCGCTCTCCCCGTGCTGATTGGAAGTCAAACTTACAAAAATAACGACAGGAGTTTGCGATATGTGGCGCCGGACTATGCATACAATCTTCTGAACAGCACAGCTCCTTATTCCATCCTTTTTACCAACGGCGATAATGACACCTTCCCGCTCTGGTATCTCCAGGAAGTGGAAGGACTGCGCACCGATGTAAGAGTTGTTAATCTGAGTCTGCTCAATACCGAGTGGTACATCAAGCAGATGAAAAATCTATGGAATCATGAAGCTCCACCTGTCCCCATCGATCTCACGGATGCTGAAGTTGACAGGCTGAACGATAAGTTTCAATTCCGGCGCGCCTCGGACTTCCACCGGCCCGGCAATATCTCCATCCCTGTCGATCGCGAATTTCTCGAACAGCTTTATGCAGGCGAGATAGACTTTCCATGGGCACCGGATGAAATACCTGAAGAAATGGGCTTTGGTGTTCCTCTTGCAGAACTGGATGACGAAGTGACCTGGTATCTGGAAGGTATTTTCCTGGGCCGGGACAGAGACGGAAATGAAATGCACTACACCCGCATTCAGGATGATATGGTCATGGAAATCCTTAAAACCAATCGCTGGGTCCGTCCCGTCTACTTCTCAACAACGGTAGCCAGGGATGCTCAGATGAACCTGCAGAATTATTTCCGACTGGAAGGGAAAGCATTTCGTGTAATGCCCTTCAGGACCGGCAATCAGCTTGATACCGGCATTCACGGCCAGCGCCTCAAGTCCTTCAGGTTGCGTGAAATTAACAATGAAAAAGCCTATTTCGATGAGAATATCCGCCGGATGATGGACAATTACCGCACCATCATCAATCGTCAGGCCGGAGCGTTTCTCGAAGCGGAACAACCCGACAGCGCCGCCTACTGGCTTAAATGGGGGGAAACCCACATTCCTTTCACCGTCATCGAAGGAGATCCCACCTCCATACTTAATTTTGCCTATCGATATGCACAAGTCGGGGTGAATGACCGCGCGCTTGAGCTGGCCGAAAAGTCACGGCGGGATCTCGACATTGCATTTCGCAACTATCTTCGGGAACTGGACCAGGTCGAAGCCGAAATCTCTGCACTGGAACAGCGTTTGGAGGAAGCCGGCCGCCGCATGGATTCCCGGAGGCGAAGGGAGTTGCAGCACCGTTTGCAGACCCTGAACAGAGAACGGCAACAGGTTGTTCGTGAACTTTCTTTTGAATCCAGCCGGTACATGATACTGCAGCGGGTATTTTTCATGAATGATCTGGAGGATGAAGCACTGGCCGTGGCTGACTTCATTGCCGAGGTTTCGGACAACAGACTGCCATTTCCACGGGATCGCGAAGAGAACAGGATGCGGGTCAGCAGAATTTTTGGTGAATAATCATCTGTTCCAATATTCCGCTGTGAGCGTTATATTTGACTAAAGTGCGATCCCACTTCTGCCCTGCCAAAATCCTTTTTTTTGAAATGATCCATAAATTCACTGAGGAAAATATTTCCACAATAGCCAAAGTTCTTGGTTCTGAGCCCAAAAAAAGCGGCAGTGTTTACCGATTTGAGATTACCAATACGGAA
>SKUI01000111.1 GCA_007122185.1 Rhodothermia bacterium
ACTCCAGCTCCTCGTCGCTGTACGGGGATATGCGCTCCCCTTTGTCTTTTGTTTCCTTGCTCATAGCTGCAGAGGATTAATAGTTGGTATTACGTTGAATCGCAATGGTACAGCTTTTATCATCAATTTCCCACTGCTTTACAAAATCGAAATCACTGGCTGTGCCGAATTCAATGCCTTCCGCCAGTGTTTCACGCTTTACATATTCCTTCATGAACGCAATGGATGATTTCAAATCATCGTCGCCGTCCAGAAAGATATCAATACGGTCGGTAAGCTCATAATTTGCTTCCTTCCGCATGTTCTGAATCCGGTTTACGATTTCACGGGCCAGCCCTTCGCGAACCAGCTCATCGGTGAGTTCCGTGTCCAGGGCGACGGTGATGCCTGATTCGGCCTCCACTGACCAGCCTTCCAGGCCGTGCCTCGTTATGATCACATCATCGGCGCCAAGCATGACCGGATCGCCATCCTGAAGATCCAGCTGCAAGGAACCCTGTTTTTCAAATTCGGTTATCTGCTCCGTAGTGAGCTGCTGCACCGCCGACGCCACGGCCTTCATCCGCTTGCCCAGCTTCTTGCCCAAAACCGGATAATTGGGTTTGGCACTTTTCTGGACGATGCCGGAATCGTCGTCGACGTACATGATCTGCTTAACGTTTACTTCGTCTAATATAATATCTTTTACGGAATCTATTGCTTTTCGTTGTTCCTCACTGTTGGCCGGCACAATCAGTTTCGCAAGCGGCTGGCGCACATTGACATTGATTTTGTTACGGATGCGCAGCACGATCGATGAAATGGTCCGGGCCATATCCATCCGGTACTCCAGCTCCCGGTTAATCGCCGTCTCCTCAACGGCGGTATAGAACGTCAGGTGGACCGACTCCTCTTCGAATCCGGTCACGCTGTTCAGGTTCCGGTAGACCCATTCGCTGAGGAACGGGGCGACCGGACAGGCCATTTTGGCCAGGTTGACGAGGCATTCATACAGAGTCTGGTACGCGGCGGTCTTGTCCAGGCTCTTCCCCTCTTTCCAGAACCGGCGGCGGTTGCGGCGCACATACCAGTTGCTCAGTTCCTCGGCAAAACGCTCGATCTCGCGAACGGCACGGGTCGGCTCGTAGTCATCCATGAAGGAGTCCACCTTTTTGATGGTGGAGAACTGGCGGGATATGATCCATCGGTCCATTTCGGGACGGTCCGGATACGGGATGGGCACGCCGGAGTAGGTCCACTCGTCAATATTGGCATACATGGCCAGGAAGGAGTAAGTGCTCACCAGCGTGTTGAAAAACTTGCGCTGGGTCTCCTGGATGCCCTCTTCACTGAATTTGAGATTCTCCCATGGTGAGGAGTTGCTCATCATGTACCAGCGGGTCGTGTCCGCCCCGTATTTACTGATCATCTCGAACGGGTCGACCGTGTTGTTCTTCGTCTTGCTCATCTTTTCACCCTTGGCATCTAGCACCAGACCGTTCGAGACCACATTGTAGTAAGCTGGTGAATCGAAGAGTATGGTGGCGATGGCATGCAGCGTATAGAACCAGCCGCGGGTCTGGTCCACCCCCTCGGCGATAAAATCGGCCGGGAAGTTTTCCTTGAACTCCGCCTTTCTTTCGAAAGGATAGTGCCGCTGGGCGAAGGGCATGGCGCCCGAGTCGAACCACACATCCAGCAGTTCGGGAATGCGGCGCATGGTGCCGCCGTCATCGGCTTTCCAGGTGATCTCGTCGATGTATGGACGGTGCAGATCCAGCTCGGTTTTGGGATCGAGCCCCGCCTTCTCGCGCAGCTCCCCGATGCTGCCGATGCAGACGATGTCGTCAGGATTCTGGTCGTTTATCCAGATCGGGAGCGGAGTGCCCCAGTAGCGCTGTCGGGAAATGGCCCAGTCCACATTGTTTTCAAGCCAGGCGCCGAAACGACCGGTGCCGGTGCCGGGCGGTTTCCAGTTGATTTTCTGGTTCAGTTCGACCATCCGGTCGCGGACCGCTGTGGTGCGGATAAACCAGGATTCGACGGGATAGGACATCAGCGGCGTGCCCTTGCGCCAGTCGTGGGGATAGTTGTGGAGATACGTCTCGTGCCGGAACATGCGTCCCCGCTCCTTGATATTGCGGATGATGCCCTTGTCGGCATCCTTGAACCACTCGCCGGCAAAGTCCGTTACAACAGGCTCGAAATGGCCCTCGCGGCTCACGGGGTTGAACATCGGAATTCCCTCGCGCTTGCAAACGTCGTAGTCGTCGGCGCCAAAGGCAGGGGCGATGTGGACGATGCCAGTACCATCCTCCAGTGTCACAAAATCGGCCGGAACCACGCGCCAGGCCTGGTTCCTCGAAATCTGATCGAGCGCATAATCGAACATCGGCTCGTAGGTGAGGCCCACCAGCTCGGCGCCCTTCAGCTCCCGCACCACCTCGTATCCATCACCCAAAACCTTGGATGCCAATGCCTTGGCCAGATAGTAGAACGCTTCTTCGCCGTTGTGCTCCACGCGGACCTTCACATAGTCCAGCTCCGGATGCACCGCCAGCACCATATTGGATATGAGTGTCCAGGGTGTGGTGGTCCAGGCCATGAAGTGCGTGCGCTCTTCACCGTCCACCGGAAACGTGACATAGACCGAGGGATCCTGCACCTCCTTGTAGCCCAGGCTCACCTCATGCGAACTGAGTACGGTATTGCTGCCGGGCGAGTACCACTGGATTTTATATCCTTTATATATGAGGCCCTTGTCGAACATCTGTCGCAGCGCCCACCAGACCGACTCGATGTAGTCGTTGTCAAAGGTGACATACGGGTCTTCCAGGTCCACCCAATAGCCCATGCGGTCGGTGAGGCGGTTCCACTCGCCGGTGTACCGCAGCACGCTTTCGCGGCATTTGGCGTTGTACTCGGCTATGCCGTACTCCTCGACCTGCGCGCGTCCCTGCAACCCGAGCTCCTTCTCCACTTCAATCTCGACCGGAAGCCCGTGCGTGTCCCAGCCGCCCTTGCGGTCTACTTTGAACCCCTTAAGCGTTTTGTAGCGGCAGAACAGGTCCTTCACCGTGCGCGAAAGCACATGGTGGATACCGGGTCGTCCGTTCGCCGTGGGCGGTCCTTCGTAAAAGGTGAACGGAATCCCATCCTGACGGGTGGATACGCTTTTATTGAAAACGTCATTTTCCTTCCACCAATCCAGAATTTCAAGTTCCGCTTTGGCGTACTGTAACTGTTTGACTTCCTTGAATTTCTTACTCATAC
>SKUI01000217.1 GCA_007122185.1 Rhodothermia bacterium
ATCGTCTCCAGAATTTCCTCTTTCGAAACTGCCATCTTGATTCTCCTAATGGGCTACCGCCCGGCTATTCAGAAATGTTTCAGGCGGCTGCCTGCTTTTGATCACGGATCGCTGCGACGGTACGCACCAGTTTGCCCGGAACCTCATTGATGGTGCGGGCAAACTTGTCGAGCGGCGCCTTCATAACGGCCATCAGCAGACTGATGGCTTGATCACGGGTCGGCATGCTGGCAAGGCGATCGAGGTCGCCCGCACCCAGCATCTGCCCACCAAAGGACACCAGCTTGACTTGCAGCTTTTCGTGGTTTTTCGCGAAGTCTTTCATCAGGCGAGCGGCGGCGCCGGGATCTTCCTGGCTGAATGCGAGCACCAGCGGCCCAACCAGGCCCTGCTGCATGCATTCGAAGTCCGTACCCTCAACCGCACGCTTCGCCAGCGTGTTCTTCACGACTCGAAGGTAAACCCCGGACGAACGAGCCTGCTTGCGCAGGTCGGTCATCTGGCTTACCGACAGTCCACGATATTCCGCTGCAATGGCGGAATGCGCCGAGGCAGCTACCGCGGCCAGTTCCGAGACAACCACCTTCTTGTCATCGAGATTCATAGCCACGTTGACTTTCCTCCGTTGAGGTCACCTACGTAATGGCGACCGTTACAAACCAGGGAGAATTCCCCGGGGTGTTTGGTGCTTCCCGCCGCAGGACATTCCTGAATCGGGCTGACACCATCTGCGCAGGCTTGGGGTTTAAGCGGCGAACCGCGCCTGCGGTCTTGGATGGCCCGCCTTATCGCGATGGCGGCCGACCCAAAATCATGAAATCCAATCTAAAGCTTCAACGTTGAAGGGTCGATCTGCAGACCTGGCCCCATCGTCGACGAGACGGTAACCCGGCGCACATAGACACCTTTCGAAGTAGACGGCTTCAGCTTCATGAGATCCGCCAACAATGCATCCAGGTTCTCCGCGAGCGCACTGCTGTCGAAGTCGACGGCGCCGATCGAGCAGTGAATGATCCCGCCCTTGTCGGTTCGGTAGCGGACCTGCCCACCCTTCGCATTACGGACCGCGGTCGCGACATCCGGCGTTACCGTACCCACCTTGGGATTCGGCATCAGCCCGCGCGGACCGAGGATCTGACCCAGTTGGCCGACCACCCGCATCGCATCCGGCGAGGCGATCACGACATCGAAATTGAGCTCCCCGGCCCGAACCTGCTCGGCAAGATCATCCATGCCAACGACATCGGCACCCGCCTCGCGTGCGGCATCGGCATTGGCACCCTGGGTGAAAACCGCGACCCTGACGGCCTTGCCGGTTCCGTTCGGAAGCACGGTCGAACCGCGTACGACCTGGTCGGACTTGCGGGGATCGACCCCGAGGTTGACCGAGACGTCAACCGATTCGCGGAACTTGACCTTCGACAGGTCGCGGAGCAGATCGAAAGCTTCCGCGGCTGGAAGGGATTGACCGGGGCGGACCTTTTCGCGGATCGCCTTCACGCGCTTGGAAAGAGTTGCCATCTCAAAGACCCTCCACTTCAAGACCCATACTGCGGGCGCTGCCAGCAATGGTTCGCACGGCGGCATCCAGGTCGGCCGCCGTAAGGTCCGGTTCTTTCGTCCGCGCGATTTCTTCCAGTTGCTCCCGAGTAACCGTGCCCACTTTTTTCGTGTTCGGGGTACCCGACCCACTCGCGATTCCCGCCGCCTTCTTCAAAAGGACAGCCGCCGGAGGCGTCTTGGTGACAAACGTGAAACTGCGATCCGCGTAAACGGTGATCACAACCGGAATCGGCAACCCTGGTTCCACGCCTTGGGTCGCCGCATTGAAGGCCTTGCAGAACTCCATGATGTTCACACCACGCTGACCCAGAGCGGGACCCACGGGCGGGCTGGGGTTGGCCTTGCCGGCCGGAACCTGTAGCTTGATATACGCCGTAATTTTCTTGGCCATTTCATCTCCTTCGGGTACGAGCGCCTTGCGGCTCCCCGAAACGGGTTAAACACGCGAACCAATGCCGCGTCAGGATTTCTCGACTTGGTGGAATTCCAGCTCCACGGGCGTCGAACGCCCGAAAATCTGCACGGCGACCAGCAACCGGCTCTTGTCGTAGTTCACTTCCTCCACCACGCCGTTGAAGTCGTTGAACGGCCCGTCGACCACTCGGACCAACTCTCCGACCTCGAACAACACCTTCGGCTTTGGCTTCTCGGCCCCCTCCTGCATGCGCTGCAGGATGGTGTCAGCTTCCTTGTCGCTGATCGGAGCGGGCTTGTCCGCGGAACCGCCAATGAACCCGAGCACGCGCGGCACGTTTTTCACCAGATGCCAGGCCTCATCGTTGAGGTCCATCTGCACCAGAACATAGCCCGGGAAGAACTTTCGCTCGCTTTTCCGCTTCTGGCCGTCCTTCATCTCGACCACCTCTTCGGTGGGAACGAGAATCTGCCCGAAATGGTCTCCCATGCCGTAACGCGCAATTCGTTCCTCGAGCGAGCGCTTCACCTGCCCCTCGAATCCCGAGAAGGCCTGAACAACATACCAGCGCAATGCCATACCTGCTCCCCTGGCTAACCAATGAACTGCCGGATGATCCAACCCAGCAGGGAATCCAGCAACCAGAGAAAAATGCCGACGAGGAGCACGACACCGAGCACGATGAGCGTGGTCTGCGTGGTCTCGACCCGCGTTGGCCAGACCATCTTGCGCACCTCAACGCGCGCATTCCCCATGAACCCAGCGAGCTGCCTGCCCTTGGCAGTGGTCATCGCGATACCAACCGCGACGCCAACAACCGCGAGCAGTCCGACCACGCGGATCAGCGTCGATTCGGCCGAGTAATAGTAGAAGCCCATGACACCCGCAATCAGCAGAGCGAGCGCCGCGAAGAGCTTGACCGTGTCAAGCCCGCCTCCAGTCTGTTCCGTCTGTTCACTCATGAATCAATCACCTGAGGCCTGTCGCCACCCGGAGGATGGCAGGCCAGGAGGGACTCGAACCCCCAACCTGCGGTTTTGGAGACCGCTGCTCTGCCAATTGAGCTACTGGCCTGTTGCTACTTCCCAAAAGAACACGGGAGGCGGTATTATCCGCCCCCCGCGGTGACCCCGGCGCTAAGAGTGTATCACTCGATGATCTTGGAGACGACACCGGCGCCGACGGTGCGGCCACCCTCGCGAATCGCGAATCGCAGACCATCCTCCATCGCAATCGGACTGATCAGCGACACCGTCATCTTC
>SKUI01000048.1 GCA_007122185.1 Rhodothermia bacterium
ACGGGCATCGAACACGCCATTCCCGTGGCACCACTGCGCAATGACATGCTGGCGCTGCTCGGGGTTTCAAATGTGGGCTACACGCCGACGCTGGTCGTCGGTTACGGAGGCGTCTGGGGCGAAAACTACTGGTATCAGAAATACAATGTGTACGAGAACCTACGGCTCTTACAGTTCGTGCCGCGCCATGTGATTGACGCCCGGGCACGCCGGCGGATGAAAGTGCCGGATGAAGAGTTCTACCACTTCGAACTGGCCCGCTCGGCAAGACAGGTGGTGCGTGCCGGGGGACGTGTGCTGCTCGGCTCGCACGGACAGTTGCAGGGATTGGCCGTTCACTGGGAATTGTGGATGTTCGCCCAGGGCGGCATGACCGAACTCGAGGCTATTCGCGCGGCTACCATCCACGGCGCCGATTACCTTGGCCTGGGCAATGACCTGGGCTCCATCGAACCGGGCAAACTGGCTGACTTTGTGGTCCTGAACATGAACCCGCTGGATGATATCCGCAATTCGGAAAACGTCTTCATGGTGGTCAAAAACGGCAGGGCATGGGACGGCAATCTGAACGAGCTGTTCCCGACAGAAAGGCAGCGTCGGCCGCACAGGTTTGAGCGATAGGGTTTAATTGTAATTCACCGTAGTGCATGTATCGGACGAATCATCCCGGTCCGAAAGGGTTGCCTGTGACTCAGTTGTTGAGCCGTTGTTGTTTTTCCGAAAGCACCCAGTTTACGTACAGGAATTCCAGTGCCGCGGCTTCGAAGCCTTTCCATCGGCGAATCATTTCCCGGAAGTCAGCTTCACTGGTATGATCCGGATCGCCGCCGTAGGAGAGGATGATCCACCGGCGCACGGCCTTCTCGCGTCCCCGCTCCACATGGCTGGCAAACCATCCGTCGGTCCGGTTGCGGAACAGGATCAGGTCCTGCGCGGTGGTAGGACCGATGCCGCGCACCGACACAAGCAGATCATAAAGCTCGCGGGGCGGCATGGAATCGATCGATTGCAACGTCCGGTTGATATCCGGTTCCAATCCGGTCTCGAAGCCGCCTTCGTGCACATCCTCCGGACCCGATGCCTGCTCCGAATACGCTGCCAAATTCCCGTGCAGCAGCTCTTCCGCCAATCCCACAATATACTCCCCCTTACGCAGGGACAAGCCGTGCCGCTTCATCGCGACCGGATCCGCGGTGATTAGCCGTTCCGGACGCGGCCATGCCGGTACCATCCCGCCATCCGATTCGAGCCGGGTCCCGTAGGCGCTGCGCACTTCATAGACCATTTTGCGCGCTGTCGGTTTGTGCTTGATCTGCGTCTGGATGATCCGGTTTACCGCATCCTCGAAAAAATTCGCGCGGCTAAGACGCTTGAGCCCATACAGTTCCGGAAACATCGGGGACAGCACCGGATCGTCGGTGGCCTGCTCGTAAAACGGGGCAAGGTCCAGGTCGGCCCCCAGGATTCGGCGCAGGACCGCATCCACCTCGGCCTGCTCGCTGCCAGACAGAAATTCATGGGCCTTGACCGTGAATTCGGGCGCTTCCGCATCCCCGTTGAAAAAGACGGTGACCAGGATGTCGCGGCTGTGCAGCGGCACGGATCGGGTGAAGCCTTTTTCAAAAATCAGTTCCGGGTCGTGCTCGTAGTCGAAATACGAATCCACATCCAGACAGAGAAAAAAATTGTGCGGAGGGCGGGAGGGGATATTCCAGATTTGCTGTGCCATTCGGGTTCGGCCTTATCGGTCCGGATTGTTGCAATGCGCCGATGGTCCGGTCCGCTTTGTGGATGTGGTGTCACCGGTGCTGCGTTATTATTGAAAACACGCAGTTATCATTGAAAACACGCAAGGAGGGACAGCAATTCCATCACCCGAAAATCACGCCCATGATCCGGAAGACCAGCCAGATGTAAAACGCCCCAAGCACCGAGACGAACAGGTTCGGTTTGAACGAGATGTACCGGTAACGCACCATGAGCGGCAGCACCAGGAACTCCAGGGCGATGACGATGCCCAGCAGATAGAACGCCAGCGGCGAGAAAAAGTAGTTGATGAACCAGAGCACGATGGCTGATATCAGGTTGAAAAAGCCCATGGGCGTGGTGAAAACCTCGGCCAGCAGGCGTCCGAGCGGCTCGCCGGACAGCAGCATCTGCAACAGGATATTCAGAAGAAACAGCAGAATGAAGACCGTGACGGTCAGCGAGGTACGGGTGTCTTTTGCCATGGTTGTCGGTCGGTTTGGATTCGTGTTTCGGTTCGGGTGGATGCTGATTCGGGTGGATGCTGATTCGGGTATACGGTGGTTCTGGTTTTGGTCATTGAGCTTGCGTTGCCGCTGGATGCCGGCCCCCATTCCGGTCATATCGTATTTGGCTGGATGGGGCCGTTGCCCTAACTTGCGAACAGTCGACAGAAGATACGCACGAATATAGGATAAAATTTAATCAGGTGGCATATGAACCGGCGACATGTACGTATAACAAAAGCATCCGGAGAGAAGGTCCCGTTCTCGGAGGAAAAGCTCCGCCACTCCCTTGAGCGCTCCGGCGCCACCGAATCGCAGATCGATTTCGTGGTGGATGAGGTCCACGACCTGCTCTACGAGGGCATCCCCACCGGCAAAATCTACCGCAAGGCGTAT
Source organism: Rhodothermia bacterium (assembly GCA_007122185.1). The sequence continues at coordinate 2,649 of SKUI01000048.1, forward strand.
GACATGCTTCGCAAGCGGTCACGGTCCAAAGCCGCCCGTTACAAGCTGAAGAAGGCGATCATGGAACTGGGGCCTTCGGGTTACCCGTTTGAGCGGTTCGTGGGCGCCATTCTGGAGCAGCAGGGCTTCCGGTCGGAGGTCGGCGTGGTGGTGGAAGGCATGTGTGTGAGTCACGAAATCGACGTGATGGCGGTGAAAAACAGCAAACTGATCCTGGTCGAGTGCAAATTCCATAACCGTCCGGGCGTCAAGTGCGACGTCAAGGTGCCTCTCTATATCCACTCCCGTTTCCGGGATGTGGAGATGTCGCGCAACTCCAACAGCAACCATTTCACCGATTATGAGGGATGGATCGTAACAAATACGCGTTTCACCAACGATGCCATAAGCTACGGCACCTGCTCCGGACTGGTGATGCTGGGCTGGGACTATCCCAAAAAAAGCAGCCTGAAAGACCGGATCGGTCTGGCGGGACTCCATCCCGTGACCTGCCTGAGCAGCCTGAACCGCAAGGAAAAGGAATTTCTGCTGGAAAAGGGAGTGGTGTTGTGCCGGACAGTTCCGGATGAAACAGGTCTTCGTCTTCTGC
>SKUI01000200.1 GCA_007122185.1 Rhodothermia bacterium
GCGACCACGATCACCCCGAAGAGGCTGATATATACCCGACGCAATCGTTTTTCGTCATGGTACAACCTGGAGAAATAGCCGGTGAAAACACCCATATTATGTGTTACTGATCAATAAGGTTTGGTGACGCTTGCAATGGAACCGGAATCTGTCATCCCCCTCATATTTCACCATGCTTTTATCCGTGATGCGCATCCGTGAAATTTTGTCATTGTATCACGCCGTATAAGCTGTTAATATGTGACCTGAACAGCAAAAAAACAAACCGATAAAACGGAGCGTCATGAACCGACAGGAAGCCGGGCAACTGCTCACCACCTGGATTGAAAACGAGAACCTTCAGCTGCACTGCCGCATGGTTGCCGATGCCATGGAAGCCTATGCCAGAAAGCTTGGAAAGGACGAGCAAACCACCCACAACTGGTGGCTGGCCGGACTGCTGCATGACCTGGACTGGGAAAAGAAACCGGACGAGCATCCTAACTTTGCTTTGGAGCAGGTTTTCCCAGAGACCGACCTGCCGGAGGATGTGCTTTGTGCGATCCGCGCGCACGCGCCCGAACGGACCGGAACGGAGCCGGAATCCGAGATCGAACGCTACCTGTATGCCTGTGACGAGATCAGCGGATTCATGCATGCCGTTTCGCTGATGCGGCCGGATGGATTCAGCGGGATGAAAGCCAAATCCGTCACAAAAAAACTCAAGGACAAGCGTTTTGCCGCCAATGTGAGCAGGGACGATATCCACAAGGGAGCAGGTCTGATCGACACCGATCTGAGCGAACACATTCTGTTCCTGGCCGGGGTGTTTGAGAAGCGCTAAAATATTGGGTGACAATTCCTTTATTTATGTATTTCCAGGAATAAAAGCTTCAGTCGGGCGTTACACCCATAGGTTGAAGTTCTTGTTGTATCGTGTAGCAGGTTAACCGCCACAAAACAGCGAGGTAGCAACCATGTTGAAATATTTTGTTCTATTTCTTTTTTGTTTCGCACTTCTGGCCTGTGAAGTTGATGTCATAGCCACGGAGGAACTTCCTGAAAGGATTCGAATGATGCAGCCGTATGATGCTGATTATCCCGAACCTGTTACGGAAGCGGAAGTGATGACGTATGTTTACATCCAAGTCCTTCTGGATCGGTACAATTCGTACCATAGGGCAGATGCCGCTTTCGTTGAATACATTATCGACAACTATATTTCTGATGAAACCGGTTTTGACATAGCCAGATACGAGGAGGTTGAAAAAACCATTGAAGAAAGCAAGCGGCTCCGGAATATGAGTCACCGAATTTCCTACGACCTGGAGTACGTGTATGCTGACTGAAATGGTTGGAATCCACTATCAGATTGCCGCTTCTCCCAGCGAATTGCAAAATCCTCGTTACAGCTAATGCATGTCAAAAAATCCAGTTACGACTGTACTGTTGCGTAAAAATTGGATTTCATATTTCCTGCATTTTTTCTCTTATTTTCGAAAAATAATTATTGATAATGTTCGTTTTTTATAGTAGTATTTGTTGATGAATCTGTCATGTTAATCATGGCATAAATATTATAAATAACAAACATATAGCCATGTTTAAGCTGTTGATTATTTTAGCTTTGATAGTATCGCTTTCAGCCTGTAAAGCAGATGATCCGGATCCCGAAGACAGACATGCCCTTCCGGAACCACCAGTGGAAGAAGTTCCTTCCCCTGTCGAAGAGGAAGATACCATAGAAGTTCCATTGCATGTGCCGCCTGTGGATCCTGATGTGGATGATGAACAGGATAACGACAACAACTACTAAATACAAATTGCGACAGGCTGGCAAAAGTAACGCAACGAATTGCAGGCGAGGCGATGCGTTTGATATCTTGCCTTGTTAACAGTCTGTACAATCCTGGGAGATTGGATAGTTGCCTTTCTTTCAAGCAGGAGGAGCCCTCATGACGTGGCTTGCAGGGATATCAGTGTCTTTTAGCAGCAGTGGAAGAGGCGAAAATAAAAATAACCTTCCGGTACATCCGTTGTTTCTATACTGGTAACAACACTGCGATGATCCATGCTGATTGGATCATAACGCACACAAATCTGTCACTTGACTGCAGGGGTGAAGGCCATGATGAAGTGTCTGCCTTTCATTTCGCTGTTCCTCCTCTTTGCCACCTGCAAAGTGGAACGTCACACTCCTGATTCACTGCCTGTTGCACCAGAACATGATCACGCAACCAGTCAAATTGCCGCCCCCGCCGAAATCACCGCCGCAGAAATGGAAATGTTTGAAAAAGCAACCCATTTGGCAAAACGAATGGAAATCGATCCCCATGCAGAAATCGCATCCATGAAACCGATCGTTGAATCATGCGGACTCACCATGGAGCGTTATCTTGAAATTCACTCGGCCGTGGAGGAGAGTGTCCATTTGCAGCGCAGGAAAGATCAGCTGTTGAAAAAACTGCGGGACTGATCCGGTTTCAGCATCTATGTGCGGATCCCGGGTATATATAATGTACTCCTGTCAATGGGTGAAACGTTCAAAGGACTGTCACAAAGTCCTTCAGCACCCCGGCCAAATCAACCAGCCTCCTGCAATCCACGTTATCAATGGTGTCTGCCGGCGTATTGGTGATGGTCTGCTCATGCATGTACGCGATCATCCAGGCGGAAGTCACGGCAATGGCCGGACGTCCATGCTGCAGAAACATGCTATGATCGCCCTGCACCCCTCCTCTTCGGTCGTGTATACCGAGGGGATATCAAAAACGCCATCCTCGATGAGCGGGAACGGGTACACCCCGCTGCAAGCTCCGGATTGCGGCCCGTTGCGCAGACCAGGGCTGCCGCACCGCTGGTCTCCAGAGCTGCCACAATGCGCCGATGCTTCTCCGGGTTGTGTAAAATACGAAGTTCTTGGGCATGAGCTGCTCCGCGGCTATCTTGCCGTGCAGAAGAACGATCTTGTCACGAAAACCGCCCTTCTCAAGGGCGTCGACCGTTGACACCTCGGCCAGCTCCGCTCCGCCGGAGTATCCTTTTGAATACGGACTCACGCGTACATCGAAGCCGGCACCTATCGTGGGCTCCGCCGACTCAGGCGCCCGAATGTTTCCGGCGGTTTCCACGGTCAACCTGGCCCCGCCGTCACTCCAGTCCATGGCATTGAACTCCGGCATTTCCGTCGCCCATCCGGCCGCCCGGTGTTCCTGTTCAAAAAAACTCGTGGCTGTCCGGTTACCGCTTCA
>SKUI01000008.1 GCA_007122185.1 Rhodothermia bacterium
TGGGGGCGTGGATGTTTCGCTTCTCAATGACCATTTGGGCAAACTGGTAGTGATCATCGGGCGGTTCCCATGCCATATTGGTTACCTCTTCGACCGGACGAAGGTGGGGGGCCGGATTGTTATGGCAGTCGAGGCACCAGCCCATGCTCATGGATTCGGTTTTCATCACTACCTCCATGCGGTCCACCCGGCCATGACACGTCGCGCATCCGATGCCCACATTCACGTGGATGGCGTGGTTGAAGTAGGCATGGTCCGGCACGTCATGAACCCGGATCCATTCGACCGGCATGCCCGTTTCCCAACTGTCCCGAAGCGGCTGAAGCAACTCACTGTCAACGGCAACGTATTCATGGCATGTCATACAGGTCTCAGTGGATGGAATGGCCGCAATAGCCGACTTCCAGGCAGAACCATGACAGTATTGGCAATCCAGGCCCAGTTCGGCGACATGGAATTTGTGGCTGTAGGGAATGGGCTGGTTGGGAGCGTATCCGACTTCCAGGTATTCGGGCGAACCGAAATACCAGAATCCGAAGATAATGCCGGTGATGATGATTATGGTTGCAAGCTGCAGCCGTTTAGGGATGCTATTCACCCATTCAGGGAAAATCTGCGCCATAGAGACAGCTTTTACGTGTTCTGATATGTACCTGAGTTACCTTGTGGATAAGGAATGACACTGCCGGCAACAGGACCTGCCGCTCGCAATCTGAGAGTTGTAATCCTTTATCCCCAGCACTTGCATCAACAAGCGCATTCAGGCAATAAAGATACTCGAAATCGACCGCTAAAAAAAAGAAAAAAGTGCAGATTTTCATACAATCTTAAGAATTGAGGAATAAGTTTTGCGCCCCTGTTTCAGGGATACTCCCTAAGGCGTTCAAGGACATGGAATAATCGGTTATCTTTTTTGAATGCCCACTTTTTCCCGTTTTTGTGCTAAATTTAGCGTTCGACAGACAGACCTTCAGTTAAACGGAGATGCGCAGATGTTCACGCTTACCGACCTTCCCCAGCTCAATGCCGTCCTCAACAGTATTGCCACGATCTTTCTGTTCGCCGGCTACATATTCATCAGGAAACAGAACATAACAGCGCACATGAGAATGATGTGGTCGGCATTTGTGGTCTCTGCGCTGTTCCTGATCAGCTACCTGATCTTTCACTACCAGGTTGGATCGGTCGGATTTGACGGCACCGGTTGGATACGCCCGGTCTATTTCACCATACTCATCTCCCACATCATTCTGGCAATCGTAAATCTGCCAATGATTCTGCTGACCATGTACCGCGCCATTCGCAAAGATTTTCAGCGGCACCGGAAAATCGCACGCTGGACCTGGCCGATCTGGATGTACGTATCCGTGACCGGCGTCGTGGTGTATATCATGATGGAACTTTCAGGCAGCTACGACAAACTGTATCATCTGCCATGATCTGTTCGGATCTGTCACTGTCATGTCCTGACTAGCCCATGCATGATCTGACCTTCCGTGACCTGGCTTGCTCTGCTCTTTAAAAATCAGGCTTTCTTCACTGAAATCCAGTCAGGGTTACTCTGCTTGCGCGAGACGGAAAGATGACATGGCCTGCGGGAGCCCGAATGCGATACTCCGAACCGAACGCATCAATCCGGAGCGAATCAGGATAACTGATCTGCAAAGTCGTCCCCGGCTTCGGGGATGATTACCCTGGTCTTGCCGGAGGTGTGCTTTTCCACAAGATCCCGGAAGGTCTCAGGTGACCCCGTCAGCACAGGCATGGTCCCGTAATGCATGGGAACGGCATAGCGGGCTCCCAGCATGGCCGCAGCATGGGCGGCCTCTTCATGTCCCATCGTGTAATGATCACCAATAGGCAAAATGGCAACGTCAGGCCGGTAGATCTTTCCGTACAGCTCAAAATCCGCCATGATATTGGTGTCCCCTGCGTGATAGAGGCACAGATCGTCCATTCTGAGAATGAATCCGGCGGGATCACCGGCATACTTCCCTTTCCAGGAACTGGAATGATTGGCGCTGGTCATGGTGACTTTCACATCCCCAAGATCCACGGTCCCGCCCTTGTTCATCTCCATCGCCTGATCTTCCGGCAGCCCATCCTGTTGCAAAAGCGCGGATAGTTCCACAATGGAAATCACACGCGCACCGGTTTTCCTGGCCAGGGGAATGGTGTCGGCGGCATGGTCGTCATGCCCGTGCGTAACCAGGATGATATCCAGTTCCCCCGGCGACTTCCATGCATTCGGAGTCACAGGATTACCCTCAAGAAATGGATCGATCAGAATGTTTTTCCCCGAGTCTGTTGTTACAATAAATGTTGAGTGTCCGAGCCAGCGAATGGATTTCATAGGTCACCTCATTCTTAATTGAAAATTAATCAAAAAGCTGTTTTTTATGACCGCTATACGTATAGAACAAATAAAAAAAAAGTACCGTTTGCCTCAGGATAGTCCTATTTTAAAGCACTCAGGTAGTTTTAGCTAAAACAGAAAAACACAACTGGTTTTCTGTACGGTTATACAAAAACAGCATTACCGATGGCAGTAGACTGGCTGCCATGTCAACCCGAACAAAATATTGGATTATATACTATGTCAAAACCAAAGCGTTTGGCCATTCTCGTCGCCGGTGGACCGGCACCCGGTATCAACAGTGTCATTGGTGCAGCTACCATCCGTGCCATACACCATGGATACGAAGTGCTGGGTCTCAGAGACGGCTTTAAATGGATCATGAAGGGCGATACTTCGCACTGTGAGAAACTAACCATTGAAAAGGTCAGCCGCATCCATTTCCGCGGCGGTTCGTTCATCGGGATTGCCCGTGACAACCCCACCAAGAAAAAAGAAGACCTGCAGACAGTGATCGATACGCTTGGTGAACTGGGAGTGGACAAACTGGTCACCATCGGCGGTGACGATACCGCATTCAGTGCGAAAACCGTAGAGGAAGCATCCCAGGGCAAGATCAAAGTGGTACACGTCCCGAAAACCATCGACAACGACCTTGACCTGCCCTATGGCATCCCCACATTCGGATTCCAGACCGCCCGGCATGTTGGGGTGGAAGTGGTCAAAAACCTTATGGTGGATGCCCGTACCACATCCCGCTGGTATTTTGTGGTATCGATGGGCCGCAAGGCCGGACACCTGGCGCTCGGCATCGGAAAATCATCCGGCGCCACGCTGACACTCATCCCCGAAGAGTTCAA
>SKUI01000238.1 GCA_007122185.1 Rhodothermia bacterium
ACTCAAAAGTTCGATGCACACCGACCGAAAAAACGCTGGAATCACGTTTGTGGAACTGTAGGGTGGATATAAAATCCCATTTCCTCCGGATGATCGGATACCAGCAGGTTTTTGTCGAGCCTGGCGAGTTGAAACAGGGCAATCATGTCGCCTCCGGCCGCCCAGGTGAAGAACAGTCCAAAAAACATGAGCGTGCCGCTGCCGGTGACGATGGCGATGGCAACGGGCAGCAGGCCCAGGACCACAAGCGGGAGTCCGGCACCGAAGGCATAGTACGGTACCTTAAGAGGTTCCTTGCAGTGGCAGTAGGGCGTAAGGAACTGCCATTTGAACCCGAATTTGACGGATCGCAGGCCGTTTGGGGTGAACAGTGCCCATCCGGCCCCGTGCAGCAGTTCATGCACAACCACTCCCGGAATGACCACCAGCACCAGGTATTCCCACCTCAGGAACCGGGTGATATCCAACGGTCCGTATCCCCACAACAGGATGAACGGCGCCGCCAGCAAGATGGTAACCGGCGGGATCAGCGCCAGGGCGATGAGGTTGACCTTCCACAGGCTCATGGTCTGCTCGGTTACGCGTGTGTTTGCAGACGCTTGGCCTGTTGCATCTGCGTTGTTGCCTGATTTCATTGTTTCAGGGAGTTCATTGGTTTCCCAAGTGATTATTCTTATCCCAATAATAAAGGCGGAGTGAAAATCATTCCGATTTCAGCATCTTCTTTCTCCGCTCTGTACGGTTTTGTATTATAACTTTAAATTCCTATTTACACCAGGCACCCATGAGTAATACCGAATCACTGAAACCATCCGGAAAAAAAGATACGGAACCAAACGCTCCTGACATGCCGGCTCGCTCCGGGATCGATGCGCTGACGCGTGAGCTGATCGCCTTTCGCGACGAACGTGACTGGAAGCAGTTCCACAATGCCAAGGACCTGGCCATTGCCGCCAGTATTGAGGCCAATGAGTTGCTTGAACTCTTCCTCTGGAAATCACCGGAGGATGTGGACCGGGACAAGCTTCGGCGTGAACTGGCCGACCTGCTCATGTACTGCCTGCTGCTCGCACATGAACAGGAGCTGGATGTCGCCGACATCATCCGGGAAAAGCTCGCTGAAAATCGCGCCAAATACCCCGTCTCCAAAGCCCGGGGGAATGCCAGAAAGTACACGGAATTATGATTATACAACGGCATCCCATGTCAATTTTATCTTTTTATTGATTTTATCCGTATATTAAAGCTTACAGTTTTTTTATGGCCCGGCTGTATCATTATACAGCGGGCCATTTTCGTTTTAATACCATATATGTCTTTTACATCATTAGCACTATCAGAACCCATCCTCAGATCACTATCAGAAGAAGGTTACAGCAAACCAACGCCCATCCAGTCACAATCCATACCTGTCGTCCTTGAAGGGAAAGATCTTCTTGGCGCGGCACAGACCGGAACCGGCAAAACAGCCGCTTTTGCAATCCCGATCCTCCAGCTGCTCAGCAGCGGATCCGGTCACTCCGGACAGAATCACGGAAAAAATGCTGGACATAATCCCAGCCACAATTCAGGACAGCTTTCAACCAACGGAACAAACGGATCGGCGGGACAGCAAACCCACACGAGCAAGCGCCGGAAGTCGAAAAAGCAGATTCGGAGCCTGATCGTCACTCCCACGCGGGAGCTGGCCATCCAGATCGATGAAAGTTTTAAAAGCTACGGCAGGCACACCGGCCTGACCAGCGCCGTCGTGTTCGGCGGTGTCAATCAAAACGGCCAGGTTGCCAGGCTTGGGCGCGGGGTGGATATCCTCATTGCCACGCCCGGACGCCTGCTCGACCTCATGAACCAGGGCCACATCTCCCTGGAACACATTCAGATTTTTGTGCTCGACGAGGCCGACCGCATGCTGGACATGGGATTCATCCACGATGTCCGCAAACTGCTGGCCGCCCTGCCCCGCAAGCGCCAGTCGCTCTTCTTTTCGGCGACAATGCCACCCGAAATCGTGAAATTGTCACAGACGATCCTCCACAACCCGGTCAAGGTGCAGATCACACCCGAGTCGCCAACAGTGGATGCCATCCGGCAAAGCCTGTTCTACGTCGACAAAGGCAACAAAAAGAACCTGCTGGTGGATATGTTGAAGGATGAGGGGATTACATCCGCACTCGTCTTCACCCGCACCAAGCACGGGGCCAACAAGGTGGTCAAGATCCTCCAGGGCAGCAATATTGAAGCCGAGGCCATACACGGGAACAAATCACAGAGCGCCCGCCAGCAAGCCCTGGGCAATTTCAAGAACGGGATGACGCGTGTGCTCGTGGCTACCGATATCGCGGCCCGCGGCATTGATGTTGATGAACTGCAGTACGTTATCAACTATGAAATGCCGAATATTCCCGAGACGTATATCCATCGCATCGGCCGGACCGGCCGGGCGGGACTCAACGGAACAGCCCTGTCATTTTGCGACGCACAGGAAAAAACGTACCTGCGTGATATTGAGAAACTCATCGGCAAGAAGCTGCCGGTGGTTGATGGACATGATTACCCGCTGGTTGACCACAATCCGCCCGCACCGGAAAAACAGCAGCAGCGCCAGCCGCGCAAATTTCGCAGCAGCGGGCCGTCTACCGGAGCTCGCAGGAATGGCGCAAAAATGAAATCCACCGCCAAGCGCAGGAACGGTGCGAAATATCATGCCGTCTGAAATGCGCATACATCAATATCCCATCCAGTAGGATATCTTTACAAGGAATATATGCCGGGCCGGGGCATCGAGCATATCGGAGTAGTCACTGGCTGGACGAAGCGTCCCTTCGTTACCGAAGGTCTGGCGTGATTGCTGCCAGACCAGATACAAAGATGAGCCAGGACGAAACTCCCAGCGCAGAACAGCGTTACCGCGCAGGGAGCACATCTTGAAATCGGGATTGCTGAATCCAAACGGTTCGGCCGGACCGTCTTCTCCACCGGGGTTTACCTCGTAGCGTTCGCTGTCATCATCAAACGAGATGCTGCCGGTGTCGGTGCCGTATACCGAATATTCATACTTGCCCGGCAGGCTGAGCTCCTTGAAATTGTTGTAGCTGCCGGCCGAGATGAAGGGTTGGACATAAAGCTGCAGGCTGAGGTCGGGTGTGAAGGTCCAGTCGGCCCGAATGGATACCGACAGGGTTTGCTGATCCATATCTGCGAATACATAACG
>SKUI01000206.1 GCA_007122185.1 Rhodothermia bacterium
CCTCCAAAACCATAAAAAACATCAAGTCCATCTACGTCAAGGACATGAAGGCGGAGGTGCGGGATAACAAGATTATCTCCTATGGCGTTATAGCCAAAGTATCCTTCGAGGTGGAAAGGGATTAGGATACGGCCCAGCTTCACTTAAACACAACAGATGCGCCTGTTTCTGCTTTTACTGATCGCCATCTTGTCATGCGGCAAAGGCAGCGTTGATGGCGATACGTCCGGCAACGGCGCTTACAGAATCACCAAAACCGTCACCTATGATGGTGTGTCGGTGGATGTGGTCATCGACAAACCGGCAAACGATGACCTTGACGTGCTTCTGGTCTATCATGGCACCGTGTGGTTCGACGACAAGATCCTGGAAGCGGCCAACAATGCGCTCAACGGCTTCAAGCGGATCCTCGATCGCGATGATATGATGATTGCAAGCGTCGTCTATCCCGAAGAAAACCTTCTCATTGGGGACAACATCGCGCATGCCGAAGCGGCGCTTTTGTGGATGAAGAACCAGGCTGAAAATGAGCTGGATATCACAATCAACAAAATTTTTCTGGCGGGACATTCGCAGGGTGGATACCTTGTGACCCGGTTGAATACCATGCACGAAACGCATGGCGTGGTCGCCAACGCGCCTGGTCCGTTGAACCTGATCTTTCGATGTCAGCTTGAGGAAGAGGGCCGGATGCCGGCGGGAATTGCCTGTACCAGCCTGAGAAATGCTTATGGCACAACCGCATCCAACCCCGATGCCTATTTTGCAAGATCCTTGCTGAATTTCACGGATGGTTTCCTGGGCGAGATCCTTTTTGTGCAGGGACTGGATGATTCACCGATCCAAATGCACTCATGGCCGGTTTTCAAGCAGCAGATAGAGGAGTGCACCGATTGCCGTGAAGCGCATTTTCTGGATTTGCCCGGATACGGACATAATTCGCTCTTCCAGAGCAGCGAGGCGGCGGAGGCTTTCAACCAGTTCCTCATGAGCAGGTAATCCGGCTGCATCCATAAGACTTTGAATTTTAGCGAGATAAGGTAATATTGCTTTAACGCGCAGCATACCGCCCGGATGCATCCATCCGGGTTCAACAAATCTTGGAGAAACCTGAATGGATACGGCCGGAAAAGGAATTCATCACATTACCGTTCTTGGCGGGGACGGACAGCGGACCACCGATTTTTACGTCAAGACCCTCGGGCTTCGTCTGATCATGAAGACCATCAACCAGGACGACCCGTCGGTCTACCATCTGTTTTACATAAACGGCATTGGACAGCCCGGATCAAGCATGACCTTCTTCCCCTGGCCCATGGCCGTACAGGGCAAGCCGGGCAGCGGCCAGGCCACCGTCGTATCCTTCGCCGTTCCCGCCGGTTCCGCGCCCTACTGGGCGGAACGGCTCGCCGCAGAGGGCCTTGACTTTGACGGCCCCTTTGAGCGCTTCGGCAAACAGGTAATCTCCTTCCGGGACCCCGACATGCTCACGCTCGAACTTGTTTTTGATGAAAAGGTGGATGCGGTTGGCGCCTGGGACGATAGCAGCGTACCCGCAGAACATGGAATCCGCGGTTTCTGGGGCACCACCCTCGAAATCACGGGGACAGCGGAAACCGCAGATCTGCTTGAAACGGTTTTCGGCTTCGAAAATGCCGGATCGGACGGACCGCTGACACTCCTCAAAACCGGCGAGGCCGTTGGCGGTGCGGTAATCCTTAACCAGGCGGAACCAAATAGAGGTGTAAACGGACGGGGTGTGGTGCACCATGTGGCCTTTCGTGCCAAAGACGAGAAAGAACAGTTGTGGATGCGGAAGGAAGTAGCTAACCGCGGCCTGTCCCCCACCCCGGTAATTGACAGGCATTTTTTCAAATCCGTCTATTTCCAATCACCCGGGGGCGTGCTGTTCGAAATCGCCACGGATGGTCCCGGATACGAATCCGCACAGGATGAAAAGGATCTTGGTGTGAAGCTGTGGCTCCCGCCATCCCTGGAAAGCCGGCGGGAGATGATTGAAAAACGCCTGCCTGACATTATCATCTGAACCAACTAACCCAACTGACCGATCCTGAACCGTCTGAACCATCTGACTTATCTGATCCATATGATACATATAAATGAGGTTCCTTCAGGTTTTATAACCAACAAGAAAAAAAAGACTCCTCTGATATGAAGATACTGGCATTTGCAGGCAGCCTGCATACCCCATCCCGAATTGCTGCTCTTCCGGGCAAAGGAAAAGTTTGATGAGGATGGCAAACTGACCGATGATTCCACTATTAAACATCTGGAGCGGTACCTGCAGGCTTTTTCGCGCTGGGTGGAGAAAATCAATGGCTGATAATCGACGGTTGATGCCGCCTCAATCCGTATCTGTATAAAAATCATGGATCCCCGGCAACCTCCAAAGCCGGGTTGTACCCTGCATTTCACAGTGCAAATGAGCGTGGCAGAGATGTGGGCGATAATGAGTGAATTTTCGATGGAGGGAGCGTTGGAAGCAGATTTGTGATCCACCCCCGAAACACCAGTTCACGACTCCTTGATCAGTCCCGAGCGGTACGCCTCCATCAGCTCCTTGAGGTCATCGATCCGCTTTTGGATTTCTTTGCCGTCGTCGGTGTCACGCACGCGTATCCTCTTGGTGTTCTGTTCCAGGATTTTCGTCGTGGAGTGGATGTCCTCTTCCGATTGGATCGCTTCCCGGGTTGACTCAAACGGCTGGTGCGCCGACAGCAGAAGTCCGTATGAATTGAATATCAGCGTGTACCCGGCAATTCCGGTTTTCTCCTGGTAGGCCTTGGCAAAACCACCGTCGATCACGATCAGTTTGCCGCCAGCCTTGACCGGGTTCTCCCCCTTCTTCACCTTGACCGGGACATGGCCGTTGATGATATGGCCCGTTTTCGGATCCAGGCCGAATTCCCTGAGGATCTCTTCGGCCACATCCTGCCGGATCCGGTATTCATAATAGGGATTCATTTTTTCGGCGTGGGTTGCCGGATCTTCGATGAAATAGCGCTCGAATGTGGCCATCTTCTCCTTTCCGAACAGCGGTGACTGCGCCCCGCTCCACAGATACCACATGGTATCCTGGCCGTGGCGCTTCTTCTCCGAATCATCCCTTGTAAAAAAACCCTGACGCGCAAGGCGTTCGAGGCGGTCCATGAA
>SKUI01000010.1 GCA_007122185.1 Rhodothermia bacterium
ATATATCCCGCTCTTCGACCGACAACATGTCCGAGCTTGAGCAGGGACTGTACCGGGCCTATCTGCTTTCAGTTTCCGGTGATTTGAGCAGCGCCATTTCGGAATACGAGCAACTTGCAGGATTCGGTGATCCCGGCTACAACTGGGTTCAGTATAATCTTGCAATCCTTTTTTTCAACTCTGGTGAGTACCTGGCCTCGTCGGAACACTTTAGCCGTGTCGACTGTGGAATGCTGGGTCACACCGCCCGCAGGGAATCCTGCTACTGGTTCAAGGCAAACAGTTATGTTGCGGCCGGCAACCTGGAACGAGCCTGGAGTGCCGGAAACAGCGCGCTTGAGCTTCCAGGGTACTATCGGGACGATACCATTGAACTGTTGCGAAAGATCCGCTACGTATTGGAGGACCAGGACTAGATGGAGGCCCCGGGGATTTCAATGGCTGCCGGCACAGGATCTTCCATCGCAGCAGTATGCTCCATGAACATCCGGTGCGCTCCCTTGTCGGGCTCCCCATTCTTCGGATAGCATCTTTTGTAGTCGCCGTCCGGCTGAAGCACCCATCTTTGTGAATTATCCTTGAGATAGGTTTCCAGAACAAACATCAGATAAGATCTGATCGGGGCGGCGTGGACGGGTACCAGCACCTCCACCCTCTTATCCAGATTTCTGCGCATCCAGTCAGCAGAACCTATGTAAAACAGGTTTTCCCCGCCATGGTGGAAATAATAGATCCTGGAGTGTTCCAGATATCGTCCAATTACGGAGTGAACGGTAATGTTATCCCCTGTCCCCTTCACTCCGGTACGGAGCCGGCAGACACCGCGGACGATCAGGTCGATTTTCACCCCGTCCCGGGCGGCGTCGTACAACTCATCTATCATTCCCGGATCCTCAAGGCTGTTCATTTTTGCAATGATTCTGGCCTCCTTGCCGGAACGGGCCTGCTCTTTACGGATCACCACGGTCAGCTTTGAGTGGATTTTCAGACCGGACAAGCCGTAAGCCACATGCACGCCCGCCTTTTCCAGCCGTTGTGCCCATTCAATATTTCGCTTTTCATCGAATCGGGCTTTCAGCTCCACCAGTATCGCCACCTGCTTGCCACGTTCCGCCGCACGGATCAGTGCATGGAGGTGTGGAGAATCGTCGGAAGTCCGGTAGATGGTCTGCTTGATTGCCATCACATCAGGGTCATCCGCCGCTTCCCGGACAAAGCGCTCCACGGATGTCGAAAAACCGTGGTAGGGATGGTGCACCAGGATGTCCCCTTTTTTGATTATATCAAAAACGGACTCCGGATCGTCATCGCCCTCGTGGCGGAATGCCGGGTGCGGAAAATGGTCCTTTTCAAAATATGGTCCTGTTCCGGAAAATACATCCAATAATGGGCTTGCCAGCCGATAATGTCAAACGTTTTTGGCAATTGTGCCTCTCCACTGTGTATTTTGCGGCGTCTGCATTATCCATCACCTGAAATATCAGCGAAATTGTGGCAAATCCACTTCTGAATGCATCCGAACAGGATCCCGGGTTCGAACAGCACATCCGGCCCTCCCGGTTGCAGGAATTTATCGGCCAGCATAAAATAATCTCCAACCTGGAGGTGTTCATAAAGGCCGCCCGCAAACGGGGCGATGCGCTGGATCACGTAATCCTTTCCGGCCCCCCCGGACTCGGAAAAACGACCCTTGCCTACATCATTGCACATGAAATGGGGGTGCAGATCAAGCCAACAACGGGACCTGTCCTGGAAAAGCCCGGCGATCTGGCCGGCATGCTCACCAATCTGGAGAGAGGCGATGTGCTCTTCATTGATGAAATCCACCGGCTGAACCCGATTGTGGAGGAGTATCTCTATTCGGCCATGGAAGATTTCAAGCTGGATATCGTCATTGACTCCGGTCCGAGCGCCCGCAGCGTGCAAATCGACCTGATGCCATTCACCCTGATCGGCGCCACCACCCGTAAAGGGTTGCTCACGTCGCCGCTGAGGGCACGCTTCGGAATCGATCTGCGACTCGATTATTACGGCGTGGAGCTGCTGCAGCACATTGCCGTCCGATCCGCCGGAATACTCGGGCTCCGCATCACCGAAAATGGCGCCTACGAGCTGGCCCGCCGAAGCCGCGGCACCCCGCGTATCGTTAATCGCCTGTTGCGCCGTACCCGTGATTTTGCGGAAGTTGAAGAAAAGACCGAGATTGATGAACAAATCGCCGACAAGGCACTCAACGCCCTGGACGTCGACCCGCGCGGACTCGATGAGATGGATATCCGCATCCTGAACAGCATCATCGAAAACTACCGCGGCGGTCCCGTAGGCCTGGGAACACTGGCTGTGGCTGTAGGCGAGGACAAGGGAACCATTGAGGAGGTGTACGAGCCTTTCCTGATCCAGGAAGGCTTCCTTCAGAGAACACCAAAAGGCCGCGTGACCACACAGAAAGCCTTTGAATACCTCGGCATCCCCCTTCCCGGCAAAGGTCCGGCCGGAAGCGATCTGTTTTCCCCCGGAAAGTGATGCTTCAACTTTTTTTCGTATATTTGCCAGCTACAAAAACTGTTAACTGACCCAGCTCCAGCACCCAATTGCAATGAAATACCTCTTTACTTCCGAATCTGTTTCCGAGGGACACCCGGACAAAGTGTCCGACCAGATTTCCGATGCCATCCTGGATGCCATGCTTGCCCAGGACCCCAACTCGCGCGTTGCCGTCGAAACACTTGTCACAACCGGCCTTGTCGTCGTCTCCGGAGAGGTGACCACCGAGGCCTATGTTGACGTCCAGGAGGTTGCCCGCACAGTGATCCGCGAAATCGGATATACGAAGCCCGGGTACCGTTTTGATGCCGATTCGTGTGGCGTCATGGTCACTATCCACCAGCAAAGTGCGGATATTGCCATGGGCGTGGACCGGCTGGGTGCCGGCGACCAGGGTATGATGTTCGGCTATGCCACGCGCGAAACCCCGACCTTCATGCCGATGGCGCTGCAATTCGCCCACGACCTGGTGCGCGAACTGGCCGATATCCGCAAGAACACCAGCGATATGCCCTATTTGCGGCCGGACAGCAAAAGCCAGGTTACCGTAGAATACGATGAAAACAACAGGCCCCTTCGGGTCCACACCATCGTTATCTCCACCCAGCACGACGATGATGTGGAACAGG
>SKUI01000235.1 GCA_007122185.1 Rhodothermia bacterium
ATTCGCTGGTCACGCCAAAACGTCCCGACGCCACCTGCTTGATGGCACTGCACCGCGAATCTCCGTTGGCATCCGGCGTGAAACGCGCGGGATCCTCGCCCCCTTCCCCGGTGTTGCTCTTGCCGCCGATCCGGTTCATGGCAATGGCCAGCGCCTCATGGGTCTCGCTGCTGATGGATCCGTAGGACATCGCACCGGTCTTGAAACGCCGGCAGATCGATTCGACCGGCTCCACCTCCTCAAGCGGCACCGGCGCCGCCGAATCGTCGAACTCCAGAATATGCCGGAGCGTTGGGAACGGATCCAGCTGCTCATCCAGCAGCCGTGCATAATCCTTGTACAATTTATAGTCGTTCAGCTTGCTGGCAAACTGCAGGGTGTGGACCGTCTCGGGGTTGTACATATGGTACTCGCCGTTCTTGCGCCACTTGTACAGTCCGCCTTCTTCGAGCACCTTTCCGTTCACGCGAACTTTCGGATACGCCCTTTGATGGCGTATTTCCGCTTCCCTGGCGATGATATCTAGCCCGATGCCGCCAATTCGGGACTGAGTCCAGGTGAAATACGTATCAATAACCTCCTTGCTGATACCCAGCGCCTCAAAAATCTGCGCGCCGCGGTACGATTTGATGGTGGATATGCCCATTTTGGACATCACCTTGACGATGCCCTTCACTACCGCCTTGTTGTAGCCCTTTACGGCACGTTCGTAATCCATCCCTTCAAGCAGCCCCTCACGAATCATGTCGTAGAGACTGGCGTAGGCCATGTATGGATTCACCGCATCCACCCCGTAACCCAGCAATGTGCAGAAATGGTGCACCTCCCGTGGCTCGCCGGACTCCAGAACGATACCCACCTCGGTGCGTTTTCCCGTGCGGATCAGGTGATGATGGAGCCCCGAAACGGCCAGAAGTGCGGGAATGGGAGCATGGTCCTTGTCAAATCCGCGATCCGACAGTATCAGGATATTGACGCCGTCTTCAACAGCTTTATCCGCAGCGGCAAACAATCCGTCAAGGCTCTCTTTGAGCCCCGGGCCCCCGTTTCCTGCTTTGAACAGGATGGGCAGAGTCGCATTTTTAAAGCCGGGCAGCACAAGATCTCGAAGCTGCCGCAGTTCCTCGCTGGTCAGCACCGGCCCTTCCAAACAGATCTGCCTGCAGCTTTCCGGTCCGGGATTCAAAATGTTGCCCTGCGACCCCAAAAGGGTTTCGGTGGATGTGATCAGTTCCTCGCGTATCGGATCGATCGGCGGGTTGGTCACCTGCGCGAACAACTGCTTGAAATAGTTGTAAAGAAGCTGCGGCTGGTTCGAAAGCACAGCCATTGGCGCATCATTGCCCATGGCACCGACCGGTTGCAGCATGTTCTCCGACATCGGACCGACATTGACCCGCAGGTCTTCGTAGGTAAATCCGAATACTTTCTGGCGGTGGATCACCTCTTCGTGCGAGAGATGATCCGGCTCCGGATAGGCCAGCTCTTCGGTCACATCGTTGAAATGGATCATGTTTTCGTCCAACCACTGCCGGTATGGATGCTCCGCGGCAATCTCGTTCTTGATCTCCTCGTCACTGATGATACGCCCCTGCCCAGTGTCGATAAGCAGCATGCGTCCGGGTTGCAGGCGCTCCTTGCAGATCACATCCTCCGGATTGATATCCAGCACGCCAACCTCCGAAGCCAGCACCACGATATCGTCCCGGGTCACGTAATAGCGCGAGGGCCGAAGTCCGTTCCGGTCCAGCGTTGCCCCAACAACCACACCATCGGTGAAGGCAATGGATGCGGGTCCATCCCACGGCTCCATCATGCAACTGTGAAACTCGTAGAAGGCCCGCTGCAGCTCGTTCATGCTTTCGTGCTTTTCCCAGGGCTCCGGGATCATCATCATCATGGCATGCGGCAGCGAACGTCCGGTAAGCGACAGAAACTCAAGGGCGTTGTCAAATTTTGCCGAGTCGCTTCCCTCCTCCTGTATGATCGGGAGCACTTTCTTCATATCGTCACCAAACAGGGTGGATACAAACTGCTTTTCACGTGCGTGCATCCAGTTCTGGTTACCCTGAAGTGTGTTTATCTCACCGTTGTGGATGAGGTACCGGTAGGGATGCGCCAGCTTCCAGCTCGGAAAAGTGTTGGTGCTGAAGCGCGAATGGACCAGCGCAATGGCTGATTTCATGCTCGGGTCTTTCAGATCGGGATAGTACAATTCCACCTGATTGGGCGTGAGCATGCCCTTGTAGACCACGGTACGCGAGGACAAACTGTTGAAATAGTAAAATTCCTTGTGCTCGTCCGATAGTTCAGACTGCTGGACGGCCAGGGTGCACCGGCGGCGGATCACGAACAGTTTGCGCTCAAAATCGAGTGCCGATTCCATCTGCGGGTCTCGTTCGATAAACACCTGCCGCACCAGGGGCTCCTGTGACATGGCCGCCTCACCCAGGCTGGAGTTGTCCGTGGCCACTTTGCGCCAGCCAAGAATGTTCAGCCCTTCCTCACGGACAATCTCCCCGATAATCCTTTCACAGAATTTTCGCTGTTCTCGCTCCGGCGGCAGGAAAAGCATGCCGACACCGTATTTGCCATAATCAGGAAGATCAAACCCAAGACCCTCGCAGGACTGTTTGAAAAATTCATGGGGGATTTGCATCAGGATGCCCGCGCCATCACCACTGTTGTGTTCTGCGCCAGTGGCACCGCGGTGATCCAGATGACGCAACACACGGAGCGCCTGCCGGACGATATCATGGGACTGCTTCCCCTTGATATGGACGACGAACCCGATTCCGCAGGCGTCATGCTCCAGTGCGGGATCGTACAATCCCTGTTTGCCCGGAGCTTTTCCGGGGGACAACATTCCTTCTTTTCTCATGCCTTAAAGATTATTAGCCAGGTGGTTTGGATGGTTCGGAGAACTGCCCACTATCATAGCACCCGATTTGTTCCAAAGCCGGGTAGTAACATGTTCCAACAGTCCATATGTGGTCGCATGACACCGGCGGGGACCGGCATTAACGCGACAGCGCAATACGTACCACTGCGTGATCATTTCCTCTGACACCAACCGGTACGTCACATTTATCTTTATCCTTTTCGGACAACAACAGGCGAACGATATCCAAATGATTTCATTCGAGTGGAACAATATGTATAAAAAA
>SKUI01000049.1 GCA_007122185.1 Rhodothermia bacterium
GGTAATCTTGCATGGTAATCTTGAGTTAAATCGGAAGCTTCAAATATACAAGATTTCCGGGAAGGAAACGGGACTTATCCCATCAATCCCTCGGAGCGCATGCTGAGGTAATCATAGCCGGCGATGATGATGTGGTCGTCCACTTTGATATCCAGCATGTCACCCGCCTCCATAAGTTTTTTGGTGATGGCGATATCGGCCCTGGAAGCCCGTCGATTGGCTGAGGGATGATTATGCACGATGATGATGCTGTTGGCTTCGTTCATGATGGCCTGCCGCATGACTTCGGCCGGATCCACTACGGTTGCGGTCTTGCCTCCCTTGCTGATGACCTGATGTCCGGTCACCGATTTGGCTGCATTCATGAACACGACAAGGAACTGTTCGGTCTGCAGA
The DNA here is from genome assembly GCA_007122185.1 of Rhodothermia bacterium. Next base: position 397 of record SKUI01000049.1, read on the forward strand.
TCCCGGAGCCGCGGTCCGAAATAGGACGAGACATCCTCAGGTGTTTTGAAGAACAGCGGTTTTCCGTTGCTGTTACCGGACTGCAGCCTTCGGGACAGCTCAAAAGCCGCTTCCAGGGTTATCGCTTTTACATCGGCAATACCCTCGATAATGCGGAGTTCCCGCCAGTTTTTCCGCACCAGCTTGTGCAGCCCTCCGAAATGTTGCAGCATGGTGCGGCAGGTGTCGATGACGTTCATTTTCCGGCTGCCCGTCCGGACGAGTATCGCAAGCAGCTCTGCGTCGGTCAGGCTTTCGGTTCCGAAACGCATGAGCCGTTCCCGTGGCTGTTCGTCCTCTGAGAGGTCGCGGACCATGCGCCTTGGACGTTCACCCTGGTTCAGACCATAAATTTTTGGTTTGCCGGCTCTCACGATGATATGACAAGAGGAAGTTTATGGGTTATGGATGCAGATCCCTGCCTGACGGCATGTGATCCGCCTCGGGCAGTTCTGCACTATAGAGCAGCGACCCCATCCACCCTTACAGAATATTTTTCTCCATTTTGTAGTGCGGACCGATATTCTCAATATGGAACTCTTCTGATACCGTTTTGTAGCCCATTCTTTTGTAGAAGGAAACGGCGCCGGTCCGGGCGTTGCACCATATCCGTGCTTCGGCAATGTCCGGTTGCGCGGACGCATGCGCCCTGAGGCGGCCTTCCGCAAAGAACAGCAGGCCTTTTCCGACCCCTTTGTGCTGCCAGGCCTTCTCCGTGGCCATTCCGCGCAGCTGCCAGGAGGGGGAAGTACCGGTGTGCGTTTTGATGAGTGTAAGGCATCCGATCACCCGTTCAGCAACACAGGCGGCAAAGTGCATCGTATCCGGATCATGATCTTCGGCGAACCGGGCGGCTTCCAACGGTTTGCCGGCCCGCAACTCACGAGCCCTCAAATTGAGTATCACTTCAACCGGAGTCTCGTGGAACCGGATCTTGTTCATTCCGCCTCCATCAGGATCCGCCGCCCATCAGTGGTTCGTCGAGGGCGCGGAGGCTGGCATTGGGCAGTCCCCCGGGAAAGTTGGTCTTGGAAAGCTCGATCGCTTTGATCACGATATCGAGGTGACGCTCTTTTGAATTCTGGTAGAAAGATTGTGCGGCCTCGCCCAGTTTCGGCTTGCCGTGCAGTGGTTTATCACTGATGCAAAGCAGGGTGGCATTCGGAATCCGGTAGCGGAATCCGTTGGTGGCGACGGTAGCCGACTCCATGTCGATGGCAATGCTGCGACTGATATGGATTTCCTGGACAACACGGCGTTTCATGAACTCCCAGTTGCGGTTGTCGATGGTGTAGACCGTGCCCATCCGGTAGGTCATCTTCTCCTCCTCAAGCACCGACTGGAGGTGGAAGTTGAGCATGTTGTTGGGGATGATGGGGACATTCTTGGGCAGGCTCGCATCCAGCACGCCATCCGCCCGCATGTAACCGGAAGCCAGCACGAAATCACCAATTTCCTGGTGGTTGCGCAGACCGCCGCAGTGTCCCACCATGATCATGACATCCGGACGCAACACTGCGACGTGGTCGGTGATGGTCTTGGCGTTGGAGGGGCCGACACCGATGTTGATAAGGGTGAGCCCCAGGTTGTCATCGACCTTGTGGTGGTAGGCAGGCATCTGGACGTTGCGTCCCGGCCGCACACAATCGGGATAACGCTGCTTGAACACTTCCACATGCATGTCATAGTTGGTGAACATGATATACCGCTGAAAATCGCGTGCATTCGTGCCGGTGTAATGTTGCAACCTGTCAAGGGACAGGTCGATGCGTTCGGCGCGGAAGAGGAACAGTTTTTTCTTGGTGAAGTCCCAGTGGTCTTCATCGATCGCATCCAGGAGTTTGGGATCGTTGAGCGAAACGCATTCGCGGGATGGGGATATGGTGACTTCGGCATCGGCGCGGACCAGCTTGGCCAGTTCGCGTTTGAGGTACCAGCGGTACACTTCGGGTTTGGCAAACTCTCCCTCAATCACGGGGTTGTGCTCTGACCAGGACCGTGTCACCTTCACTTTCGGATAGTACCCATCGCGGTAGATCTTGTCCATGAGATTACACGCCTCGTCGATCTGCCTGAGCAGGGTTTGCTGGTCGACGTCGGAGTTGCTTACGGTGAGTTTGGGCGAATGTGTCATAGGGATTGTGTATGGTGCCTCGGGTTTCCGGATATGCCAGGGTGTGGCGAAAGAAGCCGCCATGTTCACTGGCAAGATCCAAATTCCCGTGGAACACAAGATAGGTTGTTTCTGCCTACGGATTCAAATGGGATGTTGGGGCAAGTTTCGTCATATTAAAAATTGTCGTAGTGAACCGGATCACAGAAATGATGGTTTGCATCTGTAAGGATTATGGACTTTTTTGGTCTGTAAGAAAAAACACAAATTCAAAATCCAAGCCTGGAGGAACGGAAATGATCAAGCCTGGTGATAAAATAGACACATCGATCAAACTGGACATTCTGGATGGCAACGAGGAAAAAAGTGTCGCTTTATCGGAGCTTTTGGACCGTCCGATAATTGTTTCGGTATATATGAAGAACAACACCGGTGGATGCGACCGGCAGAATAAAAGCCTGGCTGAAAAGTCGGGGGAGATACTGAAAAAAGGGTACAAAGTGGTTGCGATCAGCAAGGATTCCTGCAATTCTCATAAAAAGTACGCTGAGAAACTGGGAATTGGCTATATTCTTGCCTCTGATCCGGAGCATGAGTTTGCAAAAGCAA
>SKUI01000124.1 GCA_007122185.1 Rhodothermia bacterium
CCAGTCAAAGCGGGGAAGAGGCGTCGGACTCATCCATCAGTGAAAACGGAAAGTACGAGACGATTCCGGTGAAACAGGTTGCGGTTGGCGATCTGCTGCTGGTCAGGGCCTGGGAGCAGGTGCCGGTGGACGGCAAGGTGGTGTCGGGGCGACCGAGCATCGACGAGGCGATGATGACCGGCGAAAGTGTGCCGGTGGAGAAGGAGCAGGGCGAGGAAGTGACCGGAGGCACGCGCAACACATCCACCTCATTTGTGATGCAAGCCATGCGTGTGGGGGCGGATACGGCCCTGGCGCGGATCATCAGAACCGTGCGCGAGGCGCAGAGTTCGAAGCCGCCGATCCAGCGGCTGGTGGACAAGGTCGCATCCATTTTTGTGCCGATCGTGCTGGCCGTTGCGCTCGTCACGTTTGTTATCTGGTTCTGGGTTGGGAGTCCGGCCCAGGCGATGGTCAACATGGTGGCGGTGCTGGTGATTGCATGTCCGTGCGCGCTGGGTTTGGCCACGCCGACCGGACTGATGGTGAGTTCGGGCCGCGCTGCCGAGAAGGGGATCCTGATCAAGGATGCGGTCACACTCGAGGAGGCGCGCAAGGTCGACGTGGTGATGTTCGACAAGACCGGTACGCTGACCACCGGCGTGATGGAAGTGAGCCGGGTGCTGCCGCTGGCGGATGAGAGTTCCCGCAGGGCTATGGATGCTCCCAGCGACATGGAAGATGGTGGTGATGGAAACGAAGGTTCGGACGCGGAAACCGTAGCAGATGTGGAAACCGTAGCAGATGCGGAATCTTCAGCGGATGCGGAACCATCGGGAGATGCTGAATCGGGTGTCGTCGGGGCGTCCGGGATGTTATTAGAAGATGAACTGCTCCGGCTGGCCGCGGCGGTGGAGTATCAGTCCGACCATCCCATTGCCGAGAGCATTGTGCGGCATGCGGAGGGCGACGGGCTGTCGTTGCCGGTGGCGGAGGATGTGGAAACGTTCATGGGCATGGGTATTTCCGGCACGGTGGACGGCAAGCGCGTGAGTGTCAGTTCCCACACGGTATTCGAGGGGTACACCAGGGCGCAGGAGAAGCTGATTGGCGAGGCGCAGGACCGGGGCGAGACGGTGCTGCTGGTGCGGGTGGATGATCATCCGGCCGGTTTTATCACCGTGTCTGACCAAATGCGTCCGGAGGCAAAGCAGGTGGTTGAAACCCTGAGGAAGATGCACATCGGCACGGTGATGGTCACCGGCGACCAGCACCGCAATGCGCGTGTGGTGGCCGACCGGCTGGGCATCGACAGGGTCGAGGCGGGGGTGAAGCCGGAGGAGAAGGCGGAAATTGTAAAAAGTTATCAACAACGCGGAAAGCGGGTCGCTATGGTGGGTGACGGTATCAACGATGCGGCTGCGCTGGTGCAGGCCGATCTCGGTATGGCGCTCTCCGGCGGGACCGACCTGGCGATGTCGTCGTCCGACATCACGCTGGTCGGCGAGGATCTCGGGAAAGTAGTGGCTGCCCTCGTGCTGTCACGCGGAACCCTGCGCATCATCCGCCAAAACCTTTTCTGGGCATTCGTTTACAACAGTTTGGGGGTTCCGCTGGCGGCGCTTGGCTTCCTCAGCCCGATGTTCGCCGCCTTTGCCATGGCCATGAGTTCGGTGAGCGTTGTGACCAACAGTTTGCGCATTAGAAAAATTTGACTCGAAAAAAATTAGGACTTTTTAATATTTGTCCTATATTAGCGAGACACGTGAGGTGACTGGACCTTATCCACGAATTGTCAACAGTATTAATCGAGGTCAGAATGAAACGTTGGAAAACCCGCATTGCAACCGTTATGGTCGTATTGCTTGTTGTTATTGTCATGCTCACCGGTTGATCCGGGAACCTGTCGCCATGACAGGGTGTTACACCGGGTATGGAACGAATGGAAATATACAAGATTGAAGGCATGAAGTGCAGCGGCTGCTCCGGAGCGGTGCAGTCGGCACTGTTACAGTCCGACGGGGTAAGTGACGCGAAGGTAAGTCACGAGGAAGGCATCGCCGAGATTACCCATTCTCTGAGGGATGAGGAAATTGCCCGTATCGTTGAAAAAGCCGGATACCATGTCTTAGGTACAGGCCGTTAGAATCCCTGTAGCCAAACCTTGCACAACATCTGTTTATTGGTACCACGTCAAAAGTCATATAATCACAAGTCATACATTGCGCTGTTGCGCCGGGCCACAATGGCCGGCCTGCTCGCTTTTCTGATGGTGCTCCCTGCGGAGCAACTGCTGGCATCATACTGCCCGATGGCCGCCAATGCGCCTCAGCAGCAGGATTCTGACTGCTGTCCGTACACATCCCGTGAGGCCGGGTCTTCCGAGGATGCGAACACAGGTAATTCGCATTCCGGAAGATCGGGTGACGCCCATGGCGGGCACTCCGACTGCGACTCCTGTACAGATTGTGTCTGTGCGCTTGTGCCTTATTCCGATGCCGGCGACCTGACCAATCGAGATGCAATGGTTTCGCTTACGCTTAGTGAAATGCCCGTCGTTTCCAGAGGCATCGCCTACATCCTTCCTGAAACTGTTGAACGACGGCAACTGCCCCGGAAGCCCCTTCCGGAACCGGTCCCGCGCTACCTTGTCCATCAAGTGCTGCTGAATTGAGAAGCCGAATCTGATCCCTCCGGAAACAGGAGTGGATAGGATTGTGTGCTTTGCGACCGGATTAGTGCGTCCACATGGCATCGCATTTGCCACGTTTTTGGCCATGCACAGGGGGCCGGCATCCCTCACAGGAGACCGGCAGCCCGCAAATGAAACGGCAGATCGCACAAGAAACCGGCAGCTCGAAAACGAAACAGGTCCCGGCCATGGTGCCCGTTCGATCGCATCCATCAATCACTTCCTCCCCTCTGTCTCCGGCATTGTCCACCCCTGACATCCATCCATCAGATCCGGAAACATGATCACCCGAATTATTCGTTTTTTTCTTGAAAACAAATTGATCGCATTCCTGTTGTTCCTGGCCCTGGCCGGCTGGGGCATCGCCACGGCGCCGTTCGACTGGGAAATCGGCTGGATCCCGCGCGATCCCGTGCCGGTCGACGCCATCCCCGACATCGGCGACAACCAGCAGATCGTCTTCAC
>SKUI01000114.1 GCA_007122185.1 Rhodothermia bacterium
CACCGGCAAGGATTACAACACGTACGGTAGTTGACATGAAAGGGCGTGGCGAAAAGATCACCATGCTCACCGCTTATGATTACACGATGGCCCGTATCGTGGACCATGCAGGGATAGACATTATTCTTGTCGGGGATTCTGCCAGCAATGTGATAGCCGGCCACGAGACAACACTGCCAATTACGCTCGAACAAATGATCTATCACACCGGGTGTGTGGTACGCGCTGCCGAACGGTCGCTCGTGGTGGCCGATCTGCCCTTCATGAGTTATCAGGTCACCGACACCGGGGCCCTCAAAAGTGCCGGACGCATGATGAAAGAAGCGGGCGCCCATGCCGTCAAGCTGGAAGGCGGAGCCGTTGTAGTACCGGCCATCCGAAAAATTGTGGATGCGGGCATTCCCGTGATGGGTCACCTGGGACTAACCCCTCAAAGCATCTACAAGTTCGGCACATACAAAGTTCGCGCAACCGAAACCAGAGAGGCGGAACTGCTTTTCGAGGATGCCCGAAGCCTTCAGGAAGCGGGCTGTTTTGCCGTAGTCCTTGAAAAAATCCCCGCATCACTGGCGGCCAAAGTGACAGCCGAGCTGGAGATCCCCACCATTGGCATCGGCGCCGGGCAGAGCTGTGACGGACAGGTGCTCGTCACACATGACATGCTCGGATTGAACCAGGATTTCAGCCCGCGCTTCATCCGCAGGTATGCCGACCTCCATACGGTTATGACAGAGGCCATACGTTCGTACGGGTCGGATGTGAAAAGCGGTGCGTTCCCGGACTCCAGTGAACAATACGACTGAAACAATTCTTCAGGATATTTTGGAAGATACAATGAAACACAATGATTATGACGCAGACAGATTGATCCTGGTCTGCAACGATGATGGTATTTTTGCTCCCGGAATCAGAGCCCTTGCCGAAGTGGCCAAGGAGTTCGGAGAAATCGCAATTATTGCTCCTGACCGCCAGCAGAGTGCCGTCGGTCACTCGATCACCGTCTCCGATCCGCTACGGGTCACACCCTTTCAGATCAATTCGAAAATGGAAGGCCAGGCCGTCAATGGCACGCCGGCCGATTGCGTGAAGCTGGCCCACGACAAACTGATGAAGAAAAAGCCCGATCTTGTTTTAAGCGGCATCAACCATGGATCGAATGCCGGCATCAATATCATCTATTCAGGTACCGTGAGCGCGGCGACGGAAGCCACCATACTGGGCTATCCGGCCATAGCCGTAAGCTGCACCGAATTCAGCGAGTCCGCCGACCTCTCCGGGGCGCAGGAAGCCATCCGCAGAACCGTGCGTTATATTCTCCGGAACGGCCTTCCAGCCGGGATCACCCTGAATGTCAACGCCCCGGCCGGACCCCTGAAGGGGATGAAGTGGGCGCGCCAGGCTAACAGCCGCTATGTGGAGGAGTTCGAAGGCAGGGTCGACCCGCACAACAAGCCCTATTTCTGGATCACGGGCCGCCTTGAAATCCTTGACAAGGGAGAGGATCTGGATCTGAACGTCCTCAAGCAGGGATATGCCACGATCACCCCGATCCAGTATGACCTGACAGCACACAAGTTTTATAAAAATCAGAAGGATGACCTTGAGTGATCAGGATGATCGTACGGTTTCGGTCCGCAGCTCCAGGGTCCGGATGATCTTGTTGTCAAAAAGGATCAGCACCCTCAGTTCCCGTTCCGGCACATTAACGTATCCAACAGTCTGAACACGGTAACTGCCCATCTTCCGGTTCAACTCGGCGTGCAGGTGAGTCTGAGAAACACCCGGCGGCAGCGAGACCACATACCTTTTCCGGGTGAAATCTTCCGTCACGGGATATTGAAAAGTGCGGATGCGATCCGGCCCCACCCGAAACCGGTTCAGCTCATGAATGATCAGGGAATCCGCCTGTGAAAAACTCCTGAGCGATGTGCGCTGCTCACCCGGATGAAGGATAAGCAATGAAAAAACGGCCACGCAGGATGCCGCAAGCATTCCAAGCAATATTTTTTTCCTGAGCAGCAGAGGAATGGCGGTAACGGTCATGCCGGATTCAGAGAGGTGGTTGAGGGGCAAAGATGTGATGCAGGACATTGCGTGACACGTCGTACTTCGTACCCTCAAAATGTACTTCGGAATGCGCTCCAACAAGCACCACCTGATTGGTATCATATGCAAATCCGGATCCATCGGATGCCAGGTCATTGGCAACGATCCAGTCTGCGCCTTTGCGGATCCGCTTCTCCCGCGCCTGCTTGAGCAAGTCCCTGGTTTCCATGGCAAATCCAATGAGTACCTGGCCGTTCCTGCGGTGCTCTCCCAGCCACTTGAGGATGTCCGGCGTACGCTCCAGCACAATGTTGAGATCCGCTTCCGCCTTTTTAACCTTCTGTGAATGGGTCTGTACCGGACGGAAATCGGAGACCGCAGCCGTCATGATGATGATGTCGCAGTCGGCGTGGGTCTTGACCTGCCGGAAAAGATCCTCCGTGGTGGTAAAGGCCAGCTTGCGGATGGATGGAGGCAGTGCCGTGGTGCTGACGGAATCGGAATGCAACAGGGTAACCTCCGCTCCGTGAGCGGCAGCAGCGGCCGCCATGGCCATTCCCATTTTCCCGGTTGACGGATTGGACAGGAAGCGAACCGGGTCGAGATATTCGCGGGTCGGACCGCAGGTGACGAGCATTTTTTTTCCCGTCAGCACTTCCCGGAGCGTGGGGGTCACTTTTTCCCCGGAAACCCGCCTTGACGGGGCCACTTCCAGAATCTGGATCATCCGGTCAATAATAACGTCTGTATCCGGCAGCCTTCCTACGCCCTCCATCCCGCTGGCCAGATATCCGTGGTCAGGCGTGAGCAAGTGATATCCAAGCTCTTCGGCTTTTTTCAGGTTGTACCGGGTGGATGGGGCCCGGTACATTTCCCCGTCCATGGTGGGACAGATCATTACCGGACAGCGGGCGGCAAGCACGGTCGTGGTCAGCATGGAGTCCGAAAAGCCATGAACGATCTTGGCCAGGCTGTTGGCAGTGCAGGGCGCTATGACCATGAGGTCGGCCCACTCCCCCCAATGAATGTGCTGTGTCCAGTTCGTACTGATCCCGGTCGGATTGTCGGGAAAAATATGGA
>SKUI01000116.1 GCA_007122185.1 Rhodothermia bacterium
CTGGACGACCTGCTGCGTGATTTTCAGAGGGAAAAAACCCATATTGCCATAGTTGTGGACGAATACGGCGGGACGGAGGGGGTTATCACGCTTGATGATGTACTTGAAGAGATCATTGGTGAGATCACCGATGAGTATACCGAGACAGTGGAACTCTTCACCAGAAAAAAGTCCGGCAATTATGTTTTTGATGCCAAGATTGATCTGGATGACATGGCCGATATACTTTCCATGGAACTGACTTCCGATGATGATGAATACGAAACACTTGGCGGCCTCATATATCATTTGCTCGAGAGAATTCCAGAGGAAGGCGAGACCCTGGAGTTCAAGGGACTCGAACTCAAAGTCGATGAAATGGATAATAACCGGTTGACCAAGGTGGAAGTGAAAGTTCTGGAGGATTCGCCTGGAAAACCCGCCTCAGGAAAAGAATAATAGTGTCGACAAACCCTGAAAATATTCTGAAGTATCATGATTGAAAGGTATTCACGTGAGGAAATGGCCTCCATCTGGACCGAACAGAACCAGTTTCAATCTTGGCTCGACGTTGAAATAGCCGCATGCAAGGCCTGGAGCAGGTTGGGGATTATCCCGGTGGAGGATATCCGCAAGATGGAAACCAGTGCCCGTTTTGACATCGAACGGATCCATGAAATAGAGGAGCAGACCCGGCACGACGTTGTGGCATTCACCCGTGCCGTTTCGGAGTCGCTCGGAGAAGAGAAGAAATGGGTTCACTATGGCCTGACTTCTACGGATGTCGTTGATACGGCGCTTGGCTTGCGGTTGCTTCAGGCAAACCGCATTATCCGTCACGGGATTGAGCGAATGATCACCGTGCTTGCAGAAAAGGCGCAGGAGCACAAATATACGGTCATGATGGGCCGGACCCATGGGGTCCATGCCGAACCCACGACGTTCGGGCTGAAATGCGCGCTCTGGTATGAGGAGATGAAGCGCAACCTTGAGCGATTCGATCACGCCGCAAAAGGGGTGGAATTCGGGAAATTGTCGGGTGCCGTCGGTACGTTTGCAAATATTCCGCCCGAAGTAGAAGAGATTACCTGTGAATTGCTTGGACTTGAGCCGGCGCCTGTTTCCACACAGACACTGCAGCGCGACCGGCATGCCTATTACATGTCCGTTCTGGCACTTGTCGGATCCACCATGGAGAAAATCGCCGTTGAAATCCGGCATTTGCAGAAAACCGAGACCAGGGAGGTTGAGGAGCGGTTCCGCAAAGGCCAAAAAGGCTCCTCGGCCATGCCTCACAAACGGAACCCTGTCAGTTCCGAGAACATCACTGGCTGCGCCAGGGTGTTGCGCGGCTACATGGTCACGGCATTTGAAAACATTCCCCTGTGGCACGAACGCGATATCTCCCATTCGTCCGCGGAACGCATCATTATTCCGGATGCCCTTATCCTGCTCGATTACATGCTCCACAGGTTTGCCGGCGTTGTTGAAAACCTGGTCGTATATCCTGAAAACATGAAAGAGAATATCAACAAAACCCACGGTCTGGTATTCTCACAGCGTCTTTTGCTAATGCTGATCGAAAAAGGAATGTCGCGGGAGGATGCCTACGACCTTGTGCAGCCGCTGGCCATGAAGGCCTGGGAAGAGAAAAGACCGTTCCGGTCACTGATTGAGGGCAATAAGGAGATCTCGTCGCGGCTGGTTCCCGAAGAACTGAAGGAGGCCTTTGACCTGGCACATCATACGCGCAATGTAGACGCGATTTTCAAGCGGGCAGGTCTGTAACCATATCCTGCAGTGCAATCCTGTTAATTTTTCCAAGAGAAGTGCGTGGCAGTGCGGGAACGAAATAGACCCGTTTCGGACGCTGGGCAGGCCGGAGCTTTTTTTTCGCAAACTGCGTTACGGTTTGTGCGGCTCCTTTCGTAATATCTTCCTTTTTTTTGACCCCTGACCCGGAAGTAACAATTCCCATTTTTGAAAGCAATTCACTCTGCTGTGGCACTACAAAGGCGATCACGATCTGGCCCCACTCCTCGTCGGGCACACCGGTAACAGCAGCTTCGCTGACCAGTGGACAGTCGGAGAGAACGGCCTCAACATCCACAGGATTCACGTTTTCTCCACCGGAGATGATCAGGTCCGTTCGCCGGGCTTCAATAAAAAGATGTCCATGTGTGTCCTGACGCGCAAAATCACCGGTTTCAAACCAGCCATCCCGGTCAGGGCCGGCCTTTGATGACAAGATTTGCCGGTCATCGCTGAAATATCCCGGAAATACCTGCGGGCCACGTACACTCAGTAAACCCGCAGATCCGGTTGCGACCTCGTTTCCGTTTTCATCCCTTATTGACAGCTCATGTCCGGGGAAGAGGCGGCCCACCGATCCAGCCGGATCCGACCCGTCCTGGTTTTGCGATGCGATCTGTCCGCATGTCTCGGTCATGCCATAGCTGAAGCAGACCGGCCATCCGGCTTTGCGCGCTTTGGCAATGAGTTCCGCGCTGGCCGGCCCGCCTCCCAAAAGAACCTGTTCAAGTGTTTCAGGGGGTGTTATTTTATGTTCAGCCGAAAAATCCAGCAGACGCCTGAGCATCGTGGGTACGAGCGAAACTCTTCTGATTCCGGGGTGATCCTGAATGTCGGACGCGACAGTGCCGGGATCGAAATGATCCCATAAATAGATTCCCGTGCCGCTCAGCAGCGCCCTGAAAATAATGGTCAGTCCTCCTGTGTGGCTGAGTGGGAGGCAGTTTCCCCAGAGGTCGTCATTCCAGGGTATCATCGTACTCCGCGAACTGATCGTATTTTGGAGAGTGATTTTATTTTGGAATGTCTTCGTATTCTGTGTGCCGATCGATGATTTGCCTTCTGGGTGGCCGCCGTTTTCCCGGGTTTGACGAACATCGCGGAAAGCGTTTTCGGCGGCAGCGATCATGTTTTTGCGGAGCAGAACAACGCGTTTCGGGCGTCCGGAACTGCCGGACGTTGTAAGGCCGCAAAAATAACGGTCGGATTGTCCATTCAGTCCGGGGAATCGCGAGACTGGCAGGTCCGTGCTGTCGGTTTGATGTTGCTGGCCGGCTGAGAAGTCTGGCGAGCGGTCGGATGAGGGATCTGGCGAGAGGTTGGATGAAATCC
>SKUI01000099.1 GCA_007122185.1 Rhodothermia bacterium
GGCAACCTGATTGCCGACGCCATGGAGAAAGTGGGCAAGGACGGTGTGATCACCGTTGAGGAAGCCAAGGGAACCGATACCCATCTGGATACGGTGGAAGGCATGCAGTTTGACCGCGGATATCAGTCGCCTTACTTCGTGACAAATTCCGAAAAAATGACTACCGAGCTGGAGGATCCCTACATTCTGATCTACGACAAAAAGATCTCCAACATGAAGGATCTGCTCCCCATCCTTGAGAAGGTAATCCAGACCGGCAAGCCGCTGCTGATCATCTCCGAGGATGTGGAAGGCGAAGCCCTGGCAACACTCGTGGTCAACAAGCTGCGCGGCACCCTGAAGATTGCAGCTGTCAAGGCACCCGGCTTCGGCGACCGTCGCAAGGCCATGCTTGAGGACATAGCGATCCTCACTGGTGGAACCGTCATCTCTGAAGAGCGCGGCTACAAGCTGGAAAATGCCACGCTTGACTTCCTGGGACAGAGCGCCCGCATCTCCATCGACAAAGACAACACCACGATCGTTGATGGCAAGGGCAAGGAAGATGATATCAAGGCCCGCATCAACCAGATCAAGGCGCAGATCGAGGACACCACGTCCGATTACGATCGCGAGAAACTGCAGGAGCGTCTGGCCAAACTGAGCGGCGGTGTTGCCGTACTTTATATTGGCGCCGCTTCTGAAGTTGAGATGAAAGAGAAGAAAGCCCGCGTGGAAGATGCCCTGCATGCTACCCGTGCCGCTGTTGAGGAAGGTATTGTGGCTGGTGGCGGTGTAGCGCTGCTGCGCTGTGCACATGCACTCGATAATCTGAAAGGTGAAAATCCGGATCAGGCAGTCGGTTTTGATATTGTCCGTCGTGCGCTGGAAGAACCGCTCCGGATTATTGCCGGCAACGCGGGTGTGGAAGGTTCCATCGTAGTCCAGAAGGTTAAGGAAGGCAAGGACGCGTTCGGATACAACGCGCGCACCGAGGTGTACGAAGACCTGACCAAGGCCGGTGTCATCGATCCGACCAAAGTAACCCGCACCGCGCTTGAAAATGCGGCATCGGTTGCCGGACTGATGCTTACCACCGAAGCGGTTGTTTTCGAGAAACCCTCGAAAGACGATGACAAAGGCGCTGGTGCCCCCGATATGGGTGGCATGGGCGGCATGGGCGGAGGCATGGGCTTCTAAGTCCCGCCGCAAGCCCGTCTTTCAGCAACGCCTGAAAGCCGAAATACCAAACCCGGTATCCCGAACTGCATCGGGGTATCGGGTTTTTTTTGTTAGTCTCCCAGTTTTTTCTCGATTTCCTCGTCCAGAAGCGCCGGATTCTCTGTCATCTCGTCTTTCGGCTCGGAGACCAGGAACCAGGCTGCTGCCGAAAATGCTACCGTAACCGCGCAGATCACCAGCAGGATGGTTTTGTTGTCCACGGCCTGCACGATATCGCCAACGGCGAAGCTGGACACCAGTTGCGGAAGCACCACCGACAAATTGAACAGACCCATGTAGAGTCCCATCTGGTTCTGTGCGATTTTTTGGGACATGATCGCAAACGGGAGGCTGATGATTGAGGCCCAGCCGATGCCTGCCACCATCATCAGGATGTAGAGCGTCCAGGGTGTGTCGCCTAAAAATACGATGAGCGTGTACCCGATGGCCATAATGACCAGAGCGGTGGCGTGGACGCGCACACGGCCAAACTTGTTGGCAAGCGGGCCGAGCGCCAGCACCGGGATGATCGCGGCTACCAGGTTCAGCGAAAAGAAGCTCCAATTCACCACGCTGCCCACGCCCACGTCGGTGAGTTCGGGCATCCGGTAGGACACAAAGGCGAAAAAGTAGATGAACATGCTCTGCACCCCGATCCAGGAGAAGGAGTGCGCCGCCAGGACTTTCTGAAAGCCGATCTTGCCGGCTTCTTCTCTGGATTTGCCTTCTTCCGATTTGAACAGGGTCTCGCCGATCAGGTATATGGTGACAATGAGGGCAAATATCTCGAAATAGTAGCCCGGGAATTCAAATCCGCTCAGGCGCTTGACGATGGCATAGATCCCGTACATCAGAAATCCCCATAGTGGACGAATGCTGATCAGTATGCGGGAAAGGGAAGCATCGCTGACACTTTGCGGCGTGTCGTCGTTTTCGGAGAGTTCTTTGGCGATGGCGTCTTCGTCCTCACCATAGCGTCCCAGGTATTTGGGTTCTTTGATGAAAAACGGCGGTATCACCGAGAAGGCAAAGACCAGGAACACACCGAAATAGAGCAGGACGATGTTCCCGAAAATGGCACCGATGGCATAGGAGAGTACACCGAAGGTGCCGGAGACGGTCTGCATCCACGTGTATCCCTTAGTGCGTTCGCTTCCTTCCGGCGTGACATCCGCAATAATGGACCTGGTGGGGTTGAACGAGACGTTGATGGACAGATCCAGGATCATCGATATCAGTATCGCGATGCCGAGGATGCCTTCCAGTCCCAGTCCCGCCTGGATCACGCCGATGTTCGGCAGCGCCAGGATCATCAGGGAAGCAAGCACCCCGCCGATGACGATGAAGGCACGCCGGCGACCGTTCCATATCCATACCTTGTCGCTGATGATGCCGATGATCACCTGTCCCAGGATGCCGGCGATCGGACCGGTGGCCCAGACAAGCCCGATATCGGATATCTCGAGTCCATACTGGTACGTGAGCAGCCAGCTGAGCGCCGCGATTTGAATCGAAAGGCCAAACCCCATGGCCGTTGCAGGCAGGGCAAGCAGGGCATAGAACCGGTTACTTAGTCGTTTTTGGATTTCCAGCATAAAGGAGGGTTTTGGTTGTTCATACCGGATACACATACCAGGTACAGAATGCCGGGTATAAAATGCGGTGGATTAAATGCCGTGTACCAGAGTCTCGCTAAAAATACGACCTGAAACGGAATGCGCAAAACGCGAAAACGAGCAGCAGTGCCCCATCTGGTTAGGCATGCAAACATTTTTTTGTATCTTGCCCTGATACCATTTATTGACCGGTAACCGGACCTGAATATTTCTGACATGAACCGAACATGACAGCCCCGGCTGATACACATGGGCATGATCATAACCTGTCATGTGAGATCATTCTGACCTCA
>SKUI01000056.1 GCA_007122185.1 Rhodothermia bacterium
ATCCTCACCCGGCCACTAAAACTTGGCCAATACACTTATAATTCTTCTAAAAATAGCGAAAACCCATGATTCTTCACTCGGTCTTCTTTTACCTGAAAGAGGGAGCGCCGGCGGAAACCGCCGGTCTCATGAAAACGGAAATCTTTGAAACGCTTTCAGCCATCACCTCCGTTCGGGAGATTCTGGCCGGCCCGCCGCAGGGCATCGACAGGGATGTGGTCGACAACGATTATGCCATGAGCCTGCATGCCAAATTCGATGACCTGGAAGGGCTGCAGGCGTATCAGTCGGACCCCGTCCACATAGCTTTTGTCGAAAAGTTCAAACCGCAATTCGAGCGCATCAGGGTATTCGACACCCGGACAGGGTGATAAATTCCAGGGGCCGCCTGACTGATTTCCCGGGCTGGTTAACCGATTCTCAGGGTATGGCACTTCGTGACCTTCGGTTCAGCTGCCGGTTATTTATCCGGCCTGTTTTACCTTTTGATCGGGGTCGTCCACATCATCCACAATGAAAGTGAGGCCGGCTGCGAGAATCCAGGTGCATCCACCAAGAATGAGTGCAAAGATGGCCTGACCATCGAAAATAGTGCCGACAATAAATCCAAGGATGGATGCGGCCAGTATCTGGGGCAGAACGATAAAGAAATTGAAAATCCCCATGTAGATACCCATTTTGTGGGACGGCAGGGAGCCGGCAAGAATGGCATAGGGCAGGGAGAGAATGCTGGCCCAGGCCAGCCCAACGCCTATCATTGCGACCAGGATCATCATCGGATTGGTGATGAAGTAGATCGAGATGAGACCGATGGCACCCATGGTCAGGGAGAAGGCGTGGGTGGTTTTGCGATTGGTGAAACCGGCCAGGACCGGCAGCAGAAAAGCGACAAGAGCGGCGAATCCGTTGTAGATGCCAAAGGAGACACCGACCCAGTCCGCCCCTTCGTTGTACTCTATTTCAATCCGTCGCAGGGTCTGGCGGGTTTCTTCCGTCAGATCGACCCGGCCTTCTTCCAGAAAGAAATTGACGACGCGCATACTGGCGGTAACGTTGGATTGTCCGGCCTCGATCTGTGCCTGGTAGGTGTCAAGATCGCGCTGAACCCGGCCGAAACGGTCAAACCACTCTGCTTCTGTCCGGGTTTCAAGCATGGTGCCGGCCTCCAGGAGCTCGGTGACCTCCGCGGCATCCATCCGCATGTCATAAATGTGGCTGGTAACGGCGGACGTGGTGTAGATCCACATGGCAAAAAGGGCGAACCATGAGAAAAACTGCACCACGGCCAGCTGTTTCATGGTTTTGGGCATGAGGTAGAGGTCGTCGAAAATGACCACGACACCGTTGCGCATGCTGCGCCGCTGCATGAACCCGGCAAGCGTAATAATAACCCCGATGGCGGCAATACCAATGGTCAGTATGTAGAGCTCCTGTGCAAATCCCTGGTTATAAACAAAATAGGAGAGGATTATCCCAAGGACGATAAGTATGGGGCCATGGATCATCTTGGTACGTGCGCGTTCTTCATCCGACCGGTCCGTGGTCTCAACCTTTTCCTCGATGCCGTGCTCTTCTTTTTCGGCTTCTTCAAAGGCCCTGAGCTGTTCCGGGCTGTATTCTCTGGTGCGATAGATGGTCCACATGACCGCAAGAAAGAAAATGGCACCGCCGAAGTAGAAGGAGAACTTGACGGAATCGGGGATCGTGCCTTCGGGTGCAACGTTGGATATGCCGAACCAGTTGGTCATGATGTAGGGGAGGAAGGACCCGACAAATGCGGCAATCCCGATGAAAAACGACTGCATGGCAAAGCCCTTGGTGCGTTGTTCGGATGGCAGCATATCGCCCACGAAAGCCCGGAACGGCTCCATGGTAATATTGATGGATGCGTCCAGTATCCAAAGCATGCCCGCCGCCATCCACAAGTAGGGGGAGTTGGGCATCACAAAGAGTGCCAGGGAAGCCAGGATGGCCCCGACCAGGAAATAAGGGCGGCGCCGGCCCAGGCGGTTCCAGGTGTTGTCGCTGAGGTAACCGACGATGGGTTGAACGATGAGCCCCGTCACCGGTGCGGCAATCCAGAGGATAGGGATCTGTGCGACATCGGCACCGAGCGTTTCAAAGATTCGGCTGACGTTGGCGTTCTGAAGGGCAAATCCAAACTGTATTCCCAGAAATCCGAAACTCATGTTCCAGATCTGCCAGAAGGGTAGACGGGGCTTTTTCATCGATTTTTTTCTGGTTCACACATCGGCTTTATCAAGCGGAAATGCCAATGTAAGGGCTTTCATTTAATCGAAGGGCAATGTAGCAAACTCTGAGGCGAAAATAAACAGGCGGAGCTTGCGAATGTGAAAATCTCTTGATCGGGACACTCAGGTGGAATGCGTTACACACAGGGGCTGGCATTTGTCTCGTGCGGATTGAAGCGGGTATCACCAGAAGCAACAATTTGTCACAAGCACATTGCCGCAGTTGTCACCAGGAGCAACAGTTTGTCACGAGCGGACGACAGTGCGAACCGGGAATTACGGTTCCTCACAAGCAGAGCGCGATACATCAATTGCATTATCTGCCAGCGGCAGAACTTGAAATGGTTTCACGCGAGATCAGGTAATGCTTTTTTTATGTGGGATCAGGTGATGTTTTTCGCGCGGGATCAAGAGGGGATCATGGAGGACTTTTTTTTAAGCAGGCGGACGGCCACGGTGACGATACCTTCCGCGTCCAACCCCAGCTCGCGATGCAGCTGTTTCTGGCTTCCGTGCTCCACGACCCGATCGGCAACGCCCATAATTTTCATAACGGGACGTTTTTCTTGTTCCATGTAGTATTCGCTGACAGCGGAGCCGAATCCACCATGAATGGAACCGTCCTCAATGGTGATGACGTAATCATATCGGCGGGCGACAAGATCCAGCATGTCCGCGTCCAGCGGCTTGGCGAAGCGCATATCATAATGTCCCGCCGAAATGCCGTGACGCCGGAGTTCTTCCCGGGCTTCATCTGCATACTTGCCGATGGTTCCGTAGCTCAGGATGGCGATGTCACTGCCCTCCGCGATGACACGTCCGGTTCCGGGGGTGATGTATTTGTATTCATCGCTG
>SKUI01000212.1 GCA_007122185.1 Rhodothermia bacterium
ACCTCGCAAGGCCGATAATACCTACCGGCCAGCTTCAAAGATTGGCTAATATAACACAATAATTTTTAAAACAAATATAAATATTTGTTTTTTCCTGACGTTATTTTCAATATTTTCAGTATCGGAGTCTTAGCCGAGTCTTAAAGGAATCTTCGAAGACATCTTTTTTGAGTCTTCTAAGACTCTTCGAGAAAGTCTTCCTAGAGTGTTCGGAGAGTGTCCGGGAGAGACAGTGAGAGCGCCCGTAGTATTTCCGTGTTACAGACCGGCGGGCATTGTCCGGGTGCTGTCAACCGAAGTTATAAAAAGAGAAATCAAAAACATCATATAGAGCTTATGTGCGGGATTGTAGGATATGCGGGAGGCCGGCAGGCTTCGGAGGTGATACTGAAAGGATTGCAGCGGCTGGAGTACCGGGGCTACGACTCGGCCGGCATGGCACTGCTTAATGACGACCTGGAGCTGATCAAGGTCCGCGGCAAGGTACGCGATCTTGCCAATCTGGCTGAAAAGAGCGATCCGCACGGCACCATTGGCATCGGCCACACACGCTGGGCGACTCATGGCGAACCCAACGACATCAATGCGCATCCTCATACAGGTACTCACGGGCAGTTTGCACTGGTTCACAACGGGATCATCGAAAACTACGATGTCATCCGGCAGGATCTTGAAAAAAAAGGGCACACGTTCACGGGCGAAACAGACACCGAGGTCCTGGCGCACCTGATCGAGGAGATCCACGAGATGAGCGACATTGATTTTTATCAGGCGGTGCAGCAGGCGTTGCTTCAGGTGGAAGGGACTTACGGCATCGCGATCGTCCACAAATACCATCCGGACCGTATCATCGTCGCCCGGAAGGGTTCGCCGCTGCTCATCGGGGTCGGCGATGGCGAATTTTTCGTGGCCTCGGACGCATCCCCCGTCATCGAATACACGCACAAGGTGGTCTACCTGGAGGACGAGGAAATTGCCGTCATTACCCGCGACGGCTACGAGGTATCCACCCTCAAAAATGTGCCGCTGACCAAGGAGGTGCACGAGCTTGCCATGAGCCTGGAGCAGATCGAAAAAGGCGGGTTCCCCCATTTCATGCTCAAGGAGATTTTTGAGCAGGGGGATACGATCGCCGACTGCATGCGCGGCCGGCTTATCGTGGATGAGAACCGCATACAGCTCGGCGGACTGGAGGGGTATGTGGACCGGCTCTGCGACGCACGGCGGGTGATCATTGCCGCCTGCGGCACAAGCTGGCACTCCGGACTGGTGGGCGAGTACCTGTTCGAATACCTGGCAAAACTGCCGGTAGAGGTGGAATACGCCTCCGAATTCCGCTACCGCGAGCAGCTGATCGATGAACAGGACGTGATGATCGTGATATCACAAAGCGGGGAGACGGCCGATACGCTGGCGGCACTGCGCGAGGCGAAACGGCGCGGAGCGCTGGTGCTGGGGATTTGCAACGTGGTCGGGTCGACCATTGCCCGGGAGACCGACGCGGGGGTCTACACGCACGCGGGTCCGGAGATCGGGGTCGCATCCACCAAGGCCTTCACGGCACAGGTGACGGTGCTGACGATGATGGCGATGCTGGCCGGGCGACACAGAAAGGTACTCTCCGATGCGCTGATGCGTGAGCTGGTCCGCGAGCTGCAGGATGTGCCGTCGCGGGTCCGGGCTATTCTTGAGGATACGTCCGGCATCGAGAAAGTGGCTCGCATGTTCACCTATGCGCCGAATTTTCTATATCTGGGACGCTCGTACAACTTCCCGGTGGCGCTGGAAGGAGCGCTCAAGCTCAAGGAGATATCGTATATCCACGCCGAGGGGTATCCCGCCGCGGAGATGAAACACGGGCCCATTGCGCTGATCGACGAGCACATGCCGGTGGTGGTGATCGCGGCAACCGACCACACCAATGAGAAAGTGGTCAGTAATATTGAGGAAGTGAAGGCGCGCAAGGGCCGGATCATCGCCATCTCATCGAACGGGCAGTCGGATGTGGGACGTCTGGCGGAGTTCAATCTGTCCATCCCGGAGACCCACGACTGCCTGTCGCCGCTGCTGGCCGTGGTTCCGCTGCAGCTTCTTTCCTATTATATTGCCGTCAACCGCAAATGCGATGTGGACCAGCCGCGCAACCTGGCCAAGAGTGTGACGGTGGAGTGACGCCAGGCACCGTCTGCTGCAGCGATCTCGGATTGATGGATGTAATAGATGTCCTCAGGTAGATGCCCTCAGGATCGAGGAATACAGGGTTTGCCATTACCTGGCCAGTTTATCTAATGATTTACTGTGTTTGGGGCTTTTTAATCGCATATTTTCTGATATGGAATGCGTCTTCCATACGTTCACCTGGGCAAGGTTGAGGAATTCAGAGTCCGGTTGCCTTGTTGATTATGGTGCGTCAGTATTTGTAATAAATACAAATACTATTGGTGATCGTTACAATAGCGTAACCCGCCGGCAGAAACCAAAGTGAATCCTGACTTTTTTGAATTGATAAGAGTTGAATTATGACTTTAAAAGAGCAGCAGAAATCAGATAGCGGCACGTCCAAAGACTACAACCTGCAGATCGACGGTATCAGTTGCGCGGCTTGCGTAACCAACGTGGAGCGGGCACTCAAATCCGTGAGTGGCGTGGAGGAGGCCAGTGTCAACATGGGTTCGTCCGAGGCACAGGTGCGCTCGCAAAATGTGGATATCAACGAGATGATCCGAGCCGTGGAGAAAGCGGGATACGGAGCCGTGCTTCTCGATGAAATGGGCGTGCCGGTGGATCCGGAAGCGCCGGCGCAGCAAAAGGAGGATGGCACGAGTACAGACGACATCAGCGCCGACAGTGATGCCGG
This sequence comes from Rhodothermia bacterium, assembly GCA_007122185.1. Next base: position 2,858 of record SKUI01000212.1, read on the forward strand.
CACGGCAACCGGTGCGACGGCTGGCGATACCCGCGACAGTCATTCTGCGGTTTACCGTCCGCAGACCTCACGCTTCAAGCGCAGGTTCTGGATCGCCCTGCCGCTCGCAGCCGTTGTTTTTCTTCTGGATATGGGCCCGATGGCCATCCCCGCCTGGCATCACTGGGTCATGGATCACCTCACTGTGTGGAACAGCATCCAGATGACGCTCACCGCCGT
>SKUI01000109.1 GCA_007122185.1 Rhodothermia bacterium
TCCGGCGGATGCTGCGCAATGAGCAATTCCGCACCGAGTTTATCCGCCGTTCGGCCGACTATCTGAACACCCTGTTCCTGCCCGGACACGTGATTGCATTGATCGACCGCTTCGAAGCCAACCTGGAACCGGTCATCGACGAACACATCCACCGTTGGGGCCAGATCGAATCCAAAACGCGCTGGCACTTCAATGTGGAGCGCATGCGCGATTTTGCCCGCAATCGTCCCGGCTATGTACGCGAGCATCTCATGGCGTTCTTTGATCTGGAAAGCACATTCAAGGTTCAGGTGGATGTTTCCGCCATCCACAAAGGGCGGGTACGGGTGAATCACGTGACCATTGACGAACAGACGCCGGGCACAGCCGGACGCGAAAGCCCGTGGCCATGGACTGGTACCTATTTCATGGGCATACCGGTCGATCTTGAAGCCAGGCCGTACCGGGGATACCGATTCTCACACTGGGAAGAGTTCGACGTCAAAACCCGGAAGGTCACACGCATCCACTCATGGCGGCAGCGCATCCAGGTTGCTGCAGGTACCACTATCGCGGGTACCACTGTAGGGCTAAGGGCGGTTTTCGTCCCGGACGGTGAATCGCCCCCACTCATACCCGAGCCGCATTCACTTGCAGACGGGGCATACCATTTCCGCACCTGGAGTCCGGAGGCCGAACCCGGCACCTGGCCTGAGAACATGGCTTTCCAGTATATGGTGGATGCGGATCCGGGTCTGCGTTCACCCGCAGCAGGTTTCACGAGCGGTGCGTACAATCTGCAGTCGCGTACCCGTATCAACGGATTGGGCGACGACGGGTTCGCATTTCTCAACACCAGCAATCCCGATGGCAACCCCGGCTATCCGGGACAGCGCCTGGGAGCCGCTGTGCTGGCCCTGGATTCCCGTGGAATCAAAAACATCCGTGTGAGCTGGACTGGGGGCACCGTTCAGCCCAATTCCCGGGTGTACCACTTGCGGCTTCAGTACCGCATCGACGGGGAAGGTGAGTACCGTGATGTGCCCGACCAGTGGGGGGATCCCGTGGAGTATCAGCGCAATAACGAAGCCGGTCACAGCCGGCGATTCGAGGATATTCGGCTCCCGCCAGCCGTGGAGAACAAGCCCTATGTGGAGCTTCGCTGGAAATACTATTTCACGGGCGAGCAGGTCACTACCGAAAGCGGTGCGCGGGCGCAGCTGCGGGTAGGGGATATTGCCGTTGCCGGCGATCCCCAGCTGGTTCATGAAGGGGAAATGATCACCGAACCGCAAATCCGTCAGAATTACCCCAATCCGTTCAACAACACCACCAACATCCGGCTTTATTTGCCGGAAGAGACACCGGTGTCGGTTTCACTCTTCGATGTCAACGGCAGGCTGGTACAGCGCGTGCGGGAACACATGAGGCTGTCGGCCGGCTATCACACCATCCGTGTGGATGCGGGCGGCCTGGCAGGAGGGATGTACATTTACCGTGTCGACACGCCCGGCTGGACCGCCCACGGCAAGATGACACTGATACGTTAACCTGTTCGTGCCGCTACGCTAAATATATAATACCGGCATGTTTACCGATAATGCCGGCATGTATACCGATAATGCCGGCACGGTTCCGACGGCACTGACATGTTAAGCCGATTGCGCCTCGCCCGCGGTGTCCTCCATAAAGGAATCGACCATCAGCGAGATGGCTCCGTCACCGGTCACGTTGCAGGCCGTTCCGAATCCGTCCTGGGCCATGTAAAGTGCCAGCATGAGTCCCAGCTGGGCATCGGTGAAACCGAGGATGGAGGACATGAGCCCTATAGCCGCCATCACAGCACCGCCCGGCACACCCGGAGCGGCGATCATGGTCACACCAAGCAGGATGATAAAGGGCAGGAAATTCCCGAATACAGGCGTCGCCCCGGCCAGCACGATCACCGCTACGGAGCAGGCCACCAGTGTGATCGTACTGCCGGCCAGGTGGATGGTGGCCAGAAGCGGTACGGCAAACTCGGCTACGCGCTCTTTGACGCCGTTGGACTTCACGCTTTGAAGGGTGACCGGAATGGTGGCGGCACTGGACATGGTGCCCAAAGCGGTGGTATAGGCCGGAGCCATGTTCTTCAATGCGCGGAACGGATTCTTTCCCGTGCGGAAACCGGCGATGGAGAACTGGGTCACCAGATAACCCAGATGCATCAGGACAATCAGTATAAAGACCTGTCCGAACACCGCCAGGGTCTGAAACGCTTCGCCTGTGGCGGCCATATTGGCGAAAATTCCCGCAATGTGAAGCGGCAGCAACGGGATGATCACCTTCACGATAACCAGCACGATAATCGCCCGGAACTCCTCCACGAACTCAAACATCACCGACCGGGTCTTTTCATGCCGGACGGTGTTGATTCCCAGGCCAAACACAAAGGCCGTCACCAGGGCGGTCATCACCCCCATGATGGGAGGGAAGCTGATCTCGATGTAGGGTATGAGTCCGACCGCGTCCGGATCCCCGGCATCGCCCTGGGTAATCAGGACAGGGATTACAGCAACGGCGATGAAAAAGGCAACAATACCGGCAATCAGGGTGGATGCGTATGCGAGTCCGGCCGTACCGGCCAGCAGCTTGCCTGCTTTTGCCCCCAGTTCGGCGATGCCTGCGGCAATAAAACCGACAATAATCAGCGGCACGATAAACCCGAGGAATTCACCAAAAAAGTGTGTAAAGGTATAGAGGATGCGACCGATCCATTCGGGGAGAAACAGCCCGACAAGGATGCCCAAAATGATCCCTATAATGAGCCGTGGGAGCAGGCCGATACGTTTCATGGTTGTGAAATTATGTTTGAAAATTGTCAGCCCATCCCCGAAAACGTCACCCGGACCGGTATCTATTCGTCACCTGGCCCCTCATCCCGAAACAGGCAATACTGCCGATGATACCATTTTTCCTTCACCCCGGCCACCCTGAAACCGGAAATTCTTGGAAATATCCACAGGTTTACGTAGTCTGAAAGAAGAAATATGCCGTAACATACTTCATTGGCAAGCCGCCATGCATCAACTGGCAAGCCGCCATGCATCA
>SKUI01000148.1 GCA_007122185.1 Rhodothermia bacterium
CTTTTCCATCGCCGGCGACATTTCGAACGCATAGCGCACATTTGCACGCAGGTCGGTAACCATACCTGTTTCGTGATCGGTCAGCGTCACCGACCATGAGTCCGGGATGTTGGCAAACGCCGGCACGCTGATCGCCGCCGGGCCCGAGATCGGAAGTCCGTTCAAAAATCCGCCGGCTTCGAGCGGGAGCGTCACCGATCCATCAAATTCCAGCGGAAGGCTCTTCAGCATGGTGGGCACCATTTCATATCCAGCCGGGTCTGACGCCGATTCATATCCAGCCTGGTCTGACGCCGTTTCATATCCAGCCTGCTCTGTGGTCATTTCTACTGCGGATTCGCCGGAACCCTTTCTTGTCGGGGCCGAGTACAGATAGGCATAAGAAAGGGCCATGGGATTGAGGAAGAAGGCGTCGCGACTTGTGAATACGGGACGCAGTTCCCGGTCGATTCCCGTATCGAACGCATCACCGAAGCGCAAGCCGGTGCTGGAGGTGAGTCCACCCGCTTCCAAACGGAGGGTGATGTGCGCGCGCGGGCTGGCAGACGCCGGCGCGGTTTTGAAAAGCTGCGAATTTGTGGTGGATGCGGTCAGTGCATCGGGATCCACGCTCAGAGATGGTGATTCATCGTTCGCTTTCACCCAGAAGGCCTGGAACGGGGCAATGACGGGCTCGCCCGGCACAAGATTTCCGTTCAGTTCCGGATCAAGGATTTCCTCGTCCGAGAGAACCAGATACTGTTTGGCGACAGGATCGTAGATATAAGCGAACTCGGTCAGCGACTGTTTGTTCCAGCTGTCGCCGGCGCTCCAATCGAGGGCTGCCCCGAACGGATTACTCAGCAGGCTCCAGCTATCGCCATCTCCCGCGCCGTTGAACACAAGGTCGGGAAAAGCGAACGACCCGGTGCTTTCGGAGAAGGAGTTCATCAGACCGGTGACGGCAATCGGCTGTTTGTAATCCACGGCCGTGTTGTCATCGTCGCGGTTCTTGTTTTTGAACAGGTAGACAAAAAAACCGCGTCCCGGTGTGATATCGCCGGATGCGGGCGGATGCCAGCCGCCGGTCATATCCCCGATACCGTTTCCATCGTATCGGTACTCGATCACGTTGGTATTGCTGGCAGCGACACTCTCGTCGTCTGCGCCGGGAAAGCCCTGGGTCCACACGGGCTCAAGGAGTCCGCCGGGACCGGCGAATGTACTGCCGGCAACAGGCGTCCCGAGACCGGTCCAGTGTCCGGCTTCCTGTTCAAAATCGGGCGAGGAAAGCACGCGTTCGAAGCGGATGGGCGTATTCAGGGGCGTGGTCGTCTTGTTGAGGAGCATTGCCCCGCTTTTCAGGAGCGGCTGGCAGTCCTGCTGGATGCTGCTTCCCGATTCCACGGTAAGTGCTGCTTCCGGCTCTATGGTGAGCTGGATGCATTGTGCGGCAGTGCCGGACAAAATCGCCCGGGTTCCTTTCAGGATCACGGCGTTATCATCCGCACCAGGTACATTGCTGCCGGTCCAGTTGGCGGGGGTGTTCCACTGTCCGGATTCTGCCACGTTCCAGATCCGTATCTCCGGATCGGCCGGGTACTGCCATGACAGGTACGGATAGCCGTTATTGCGGCCAACGCCCGGACCATCGCCCGGACCATCGCCGTTTCCATTCCCGATATTCCAGATGCTGCTGCCTTCGCCATCCTTGAAATCCCATCCGGCATTGAAAAAGGTGGAAACCAGCTGCATTTCGGCGGTGGTTTTGCCTTCCGCTACCCCTTCACCCTCAACGGAGTTGCCGGCCATACCGGAAGATTCGATATCCCATAAGGAATTCTCGATGAATCCGGCGGCACCACCCGTTCCTCCACTTCCAGTGAGCCCACCAACCTCTTCTCCGCCAGTGACCTTTCCCGTTGAAAATGAGTTCAGGACCTCCCCTCGCCTGTCAATGCAACCGGCGAGTCCGCCGACCCGGAAGGTACCGCTATTGGGTCCGGTGAGCACATTGCCCCTGGCGAAGCTGTTAATGATATCCCCTTTCTGATTACATCCGGCCAGTCCGCCGAATTTATCTTTTCCGGCCGTCTCATTTCCGGAAAAAAAGACATCGATATCAGCAAACGATTCACGCGTCATGGGATTCTCCGTCTGGGGCCGGGGCCTTTGATCGAAGCTGTTGTGCGAGCCGATGAGACCGCCGGTGGCCCCGTCTCCGGTCACGCTTCCGTTGACGGCAAAACACCGCTCAACAAGCGTGTCCCTGTTGCCCGTGATGCGGCCGATGAGGGTGCCCGTTCCCCGCGCGCCGGCAACAACCACATCCACCAGACCAAGGTTGCTGATTACCGAGGGCTGGTTGCTCTGTGCTATGCCGAAATGGCCGAAAAGACCGACGTTGTCGGTTTCCGGACGGTTGATGCGCAGGCCGGTGATCACATGGCCCTGTCCGCCGTAGAAGCCCTTGAATTTAGGTCCCACGTTCGGGTCGCCGGGGGATGTCGCTCCGCCGATGGGCAGAAATCCTGCTCCGTCAAACCAGTTGGCCGTGCCGGAGGCGTCGATATCATTGACCTGAATAAAGTAGGTGTCGAAAAAGTCATTGTGGCTGCCGATCTCCGTGGCCATCCACAACAGGTTTTCAATGGAGGTGATTTCGTAGGGGTTGGCTGAGGAGCCGTTTCCGGCAGGCGTCACGGGCAGCGGTGCAGCCATGGTCTGTGCCATGAGGGCCGTGCCCATCACAAGCAGCAGTGCCCGGGCAGGGAGATAGTTCTTCATTTGTCAAAAATTACAAGAGCTTGTTTGTACTGCGCACATGAGGTAATGTCAGTCTGCCAGGCTTGTCAGGCGATTTAAATTGTATATGATCCGCAGACAGACTGATATTTAAAAACTATCAACGATAGTAAATAAATGTAAAATCCACAAATGGAAATTTTTGATAGGTACTTGCCGTGAAAATGGGTGGAAGAGAAGCTGTCTTGCGATGACAATAGTTTTATAAAAAAAGCCGTCGGGTGTGCGATTCACCGGCGGCTTTTGGAAGATGTGAGCGAAGATTGGGAATTTCGTTCTGGCTTA
>SKUI01000175.1 GCA_007122185.1 Rhodothermia bacterium
GGGAAAAGACGCTCTATGTCTCCGGAGAGGAGTCGCTGGCACAGATCAGGCAGCGCGCCCACCGGCTTGAGGTCCGTCCCGCTCACCTGCATCTCTACACGGAAACGGAGATCATGCAGGTCATAGAAGCTGCCCGCCATGAAAAACCCGGGATCCTGATCATCGACTCCATCCAGACCGTGTACCACAACACGCTGCAGAGCATGCCCGGCACCACGGCCCAGATACGGGAGTGTGCCGCGTTATTAATGCAACTGGCAAAGCAGGAGAATATCACGGTGATCGCCATCGGTCACGTCACCAAGGATGGTGATCTGGCCGGCCCCCGCATCCTCGAACATATGGTGGACACGGTCCTTCAGTTTGAAGGGGACAAGCAGTCCCACCACCGGATTCTGCGCACCCTGAAAAACCGGTTCGGTCCGGCCCAGGAAGTCGGAATTTTTGAAATGGACAACGGCGGCCTGCGCGAGGTGGCAAATCCCTCAGAACTTTTCCTTTCCGAGTTCGATCCGGCTGTAAGCGGCAACGCCGTTGTGTGCTCCATGGAAGGCACCCGGCCGCTGCTGATTGAAATCCAGGCCCTGGTGACGCCCACATCCTATGGCATGCCGCAGCGGACGGCATCGGGATTCGATCACCGGCGGCTCTCCCTTCTGCTGGCGGTGCTGGAGAAACGGTGCGGCTGGCAATTCGGACAGCACGATGTTTTCCTGAATGTGGCCGGCGGATTGAAGCTCACCGAAACAGCTTGTGACCTTGGCGTTACCGCTGCCCTTGTTTCCTCACTCTCGGGAAAGGCATCGGGTGACCCGGTCGTAATGATCGGGGAAGTGGGACTGGGTGCGGAAATACGAAGAGTGGCTCAGCTGGACAGAAGACTGGAAGAAGCGGAGGCCATGGGTTTCCGGCATGCGATTGTGCCGAAAGGCTTTAATGGAGGCGGTCAGAAAATAAAGGTTAGCGCCGTTTCCAGCATAAACGACGCTCTCAAGACGAGCGGCCTGGATGGATAGTATGTCTGTCTAGATAGTATGCGGACGGCCTGGATGAATAGTACGTCTGGGTGGATAGATACTATGTGACCCCGGACTGCCAGGTGAATCCGGGATTATCTCCACTCGTCGCGGCGGCGCTTGCGCTCTTCACGAACGCTCTTTTTGTGGGCTTCACGACGAAGCTCCGATGGCTTCAGGAACTGTTGGCGCTCTTTGTATTCCATGAGGATACGGGAGCGGGTCATCATTTTCTTGAAACGGTTTATGGCACGATCGATGCTTTCGTTATCTTTAACTTTTACTCCGAGCATGTGGTATCAGTTGTCTATTGTTTGTAGTTTTAGAAGACGTTTATGTACAGACTGCATAATATAACATTTTTTATTTCAAATCGCTGTCTTTTTGACAATGTTTCTTTGACCTTCAAAAAGGGGGATCGGATCGGCCTCATCGGGCCGAATGGCTCAGGAAAAACAACGTTGTTGCGGATCATGACAGGAGCGCTCACTCCCGATGAAGGAATATGCGAATGGGCATCCGGAACGCGCATCGGATATTTGCAGCAGGAGTCGCTGGAAGTCCCCCGGGACCAGACCGTGCGCTCACTGGTATCGGAAGCCTTTGCCGAAGCCAATGATCTCGAGCGTCAGATAGCGGAAATTACCACAAGGATCTCGAAACTGGATTCCTACGACGATTCGGAGTATCCGCAATTGCTGGCACGGCTGGAATCCTTGCAGAACCGCTTTGATATGCTGGATGGCGGCAAGCGTCAGGCCAGGGTGGAGGAGGCGTTGAAGGGACTCGGATTTTCATCGGGCGAACTGGATGAACTTTTGCATACGTTCAGCGGTGGCTGGCAGATGCGGGCACTACTGGCCAAATTATTGCTGGAGGCGCCGGACATTCTGCTCCTGGATGAGCCCACAAACCACCTGGATATCGACAGCATAGACTGGCTGGAACGCTACCTTCCCGGCTATCCCGGTGCCATATGGATTGTGAGCCACGACCAGATGTTCCTCAACCGGATGGTCACCCACATTGCCGCACTGGAAAACAGGCGGTTGTCACTCTATACGGGAAACTACGACGCGTATGAAAAGCAGTATCAGCAACAGCTTGAGTTGCAAAGACAGGCGTATGAAAACCAGCAGCGGGAACTGGAACAGTCCGAACGCTTCATCAACAGATTCCGGGCCAAGGCGACCAAGGCCCGGCAGGTCCAGAGCAGGATAAAGCAGCTTGAGAAAACGGAACGGATCGAAATGCCGGAAGAAGACAACACTTCCATCGATTTCCGATTCCCCGATCCGCCTCGCTGCGGTGTGCAGGTCATGGAAATTCGCGGGCTGAACAAAACGTACCGGTCCGACCGCGAAGATCCTGTTCCGGTATTCACGCAAAACCAGGACCTGGCCATCGAAAGAGGCGACAAAATCGCCCTGGTGGGAGCCAATGGCGCCGGCAAGTCGACCCTTGCCCGCATCATCAACGGGACCGAACCGTTTGATGGTGATCGTGTGCCCGGACACAATGTGATCATGACCTTCTTTGCCCAGCATCTGGCCGATGTGCTCGCATCGGAACGCACTGTACTGGAGGAGATGGAGGTGTCGGCCAGAACTTCCGAAGCAAGGGCCCGTATCCGGGGAATCCTTGGTGCGTTTCTGTTTTCCGGTGACGATGTCTTCAAAAAAGTGGGTGTGCTGAGCGGCGGGGAACGAAGCCGTCTTGCCCTTGCCAAAAGCCTCCTGGAGCCGGCCAACCTGCTGATCCTGGACGAGCCGACCAACCACCTCGACATCCGCTCGAAAAAAGTGCTGCTCAAGGCGCTGGAACAGTACCAGGGGACGGTTGTTGCCGTGAGTCACGACCGCTCTTTCCTGAGTGGATTTGCCAGCAAGGTATGGCGGGTCGGCAATGGCCGTCTGTTCGAGTATCCCGGCGACTTCAGCTATTACGAGTGGAAGTACCGCGAGCAGAAAGCGGCTGCGGAAGGAGCCTCGGCTTCTGCGGATAGTTTCGCCGACGGACTCGCCAGTGGTGTCAA
>SKUI01000208.1 GCA_007122185.1 Rhodothermia bacterium
ATACCGGATATACGGGGTTCATGGAGTAACATTGAATGAGACGCATTTGAGGACGCTTTATGATGGATAAATCCATGTCAGTGTATCACTTTTACGATATCGGACAATACCCCGTTTGCCGTGACCACAGCGCCGGCACCGGGACCCTTTATGACCAGCGGGTTTTCCGAATAGGCTTCGCTTGTGATGGTGAGCATGTTTTCGGCACCGTTCAGTGAATACACAGGATGGTCCGGGCCAACGGCCGTGAGTCCGACACGAAGCCCGTCCCCGTCCATGGAAGCCAGATATCGGAGCACCTTGCCCTCCTTGCGCGCGGCTTGCAGTTTTTCCTCGAAAACTGTGTCGGATTTCTGCAGCTTTTCAAGAAAGACATCAACCGGAATATCCCCCCGGAGACCCTCCGGGACCAGGTTTTTCACATCTATATCCTCTAGAGAGACTTCCCGTCCCGTCAGCCGGGCCAGGATCAGCAGTTTTCTGGCCGCATCCATGCCGTTCAGGTCGTCGCGCGGATCGGGTTCGGTGTATCCGTTCTCGCGGGCGCCGCGGACCAGCTCACTGAATGGCTTGCTGCCGTCGAACGAATTGAACAGGTAGCTAAGCGTGCCGGAGAAGACGCCATCCAGCCGAGTGACTCTGTCACCGCTGGCAACCCTGTCGCTGACAGCCTGGACAAAAGGCAGGCCGGCGCCGACATTGGTTTCATAAAGGAATCTGGTGTCATTGTCACGGGCCAGGTCTGACAGTTTCCGGTACTGTTCCCAGCTGCCGGTATTGGCTTTCTTGTTGGGGGTGACGACGGCCACACCCTGCGCCAGGAACTGTTCATACCACGCGGGAAGATCCTCACTGGCCGTGGCATCCACAAAAATGGTGTTGGGTGACTGGTGGATCTTCACGAACTCGAGCAATACATTTGGATCCGGATTGCGCGGGGACGCTTCCAGTTGCTGTTCCCAGTCGCTGCCGTCGAGACCGTGCTCATCCAGCAGCATTTTTTTTGAGTTCAGGATGCCGTTGATGCGCAGGTCCAGGTGACGCTCTGTCAGGAACCACTCCTGTTTTCCAAAGATGTCCGTGATGAGCTGTCTGCCGATCAGACCGGTACCGGCAACATAAATCTGGACTGTTTTACGGGCGCCGTAGAAAAAGGCGTCGTGGATCACGCGCAGGGCTTTCTGCTTGTCAGCGCGACGGATCACTGCCGAAATATTGAGCTCTGAAGAGCCCTGGGCTATGGCCGATATGTTGATGCGGCTGCGGCCAAGCGCCTGAAACACCTTTCCGGCAATACCGGGTGTCTGCCGCATATTCTCCCCGACCACGGCAATGGTACTCAGTTCATCTTCGATAATAATGTCGGCCACGCGGTGGGTAGCCATTTCGTGCTGAAGCTCTTTCTGCAGGAGCCGTTTTGCCCGGGATGCGTGATTGGGAAGCACGGCCAGGCAAACCGAGTGTTCCGACGAGGCCTGCGTAATCAGGATGATGTTGATGCTGCCGGCGGCCAGGGCCCCGAAAATGCGCTGTGCCACACCGGCCATGCCGACCAGCCCGCTTCCCTGGATTCGGATCAGTGCCACATGGTCAATCGAGGAAATCCCTTTTATAATATATTCGGGTCCACCGGAAAAATTACCGACAAGCGTACCTGGAAACGCAGGATTCAGCGTGTTTTTGATCCGGATGGGAATATTCCGGCTCATGGCCGGTTCAATGGTCGGCGGATGGATAACCTTTGCCCCGAAATGGGACAGTTCCATGGCCTCTTCGTAGGAGAGCACATCCATGGTGAACGCTTCCCGCACCAGTCGGGGGTCAGCGGTGAGCACACCGTCCACATCGGTCCAGATTTGCAATTCATCCGCGTCCAGCGCGGCGGCGAAAATTGCGGCGGTATAATCCGATCCGCCCCGTCCAAGAGTTGTCGTGACCTTTTTTTCATTTGCTGCAATGAAGCCGGTCACGACCTGCAGCCGGTCGCTCGAAGCAAAATGTGCCTGGATATTGGCCAGGGTCTTATCCATGTCCACTTCCGCACTGCCGAAATGGTCATCGGTCACAATGACCTTTCGGGCGTCCAGAAAATCGCAGGCGATCCCGTGTTTGCGAAAAGCCAGGTGGATGATGTAGTTGGAGAGCCGTTCCCCAAAGCTCGAGATGAAATCCAGGCTTCTGGGGGTGAGTTCCTTGACCAGAAAGACTCCCTGAAGGATATCCTCAAGGTCGTTGAGCATGAATTTTACGCTGGCGACGGCCTGGCTTTGTTCGGATGTGGACAACAGCTTGCGAACGGCCTCAATGTGACGCTCTTCCAGCCGGCCAAGGTCATTTGTGTAGGTATCATCCCCTTTTCCGGCTCTTTCCGCCATGGATATGAGCTGGTCCGTAACACCCTGGAAGGCAGAAAAGATCACGGCCCGGCACTGTTCTTTCTCCACGGCCTGATGGAACCAGGAAGCAATTTCCTCGACACGTTCGGGCGTCCCCACCGACGACCCGCCAAACTTGAATACTTTCATTGATTGATTCATCCGATTTTTTTCCACAATTGCCGCCTGTCACCAAACTGATACCGCATCCCTTGCAGGCTGTTCCGGCATATCACCTCTCGCAGGCTGATCCGGCTTCGCTGCTGAGTGGTTCCGGCGCGGCACTGTGACCAGGCCCCTGACCGCATCCAACCGATAACACCAACACCATGACAAGAAGCGTACGATCCGGGATTTCTTACGAGGGATGAAGTTACAAATAATTGCTGCAAAAAAAATGCCTGAGTACCTGTTCCGGGGCGAAGACCGGGCCAAGGGCGCTTCAGTAGTAGAGATAGGGCTTCCAGCTTTCGTGGATATTTCCGTAAAAATCACGAAGGTAGATGATGTGATTGGGCTGGAACGGTTTGCTCAGCAGGGTCATACCCGCTTCCCGCGGGGTGCGGTTGCCTTTTCTGTGATTGCAGTCGGTGCAGGCGGAGACCAGGTTTTCCCAGCTGTCGGCGCCGCCCCTGCTTTTCGGGATCACGTGGTCGATGGTCAGCTTTTCCCTCGAACCGCAGTAAAGGCAGCGGTTGTTGTCGCGTTTCAGGATATTCTTGCGGGAAAGTACGATGGTCTTGTATGGGATGCGTGCATATCGGCGCAGCCGGATGACCGAGGGGTAGTCGAAGTCCGTGCGGATGGTCCGGATTTTCTTGCTGGGAAGATCGTGCAGCATTTCCGCCTTCTCAAGGAGAAGCAGCAACACGGACTTTCTGACGTCACAGACGCTCAGTGGCTGATAGTCCTGATTCAAAACGAGTACATTACCGTTGAGTCTCATGGTTCTGCAGAATAGGTTGGGTGGGGACCGGCTGATAAGGCCGTATGATACCCTCAATACCTTCAGAAAGGGCCTCGTTGAACGAATGTTCCTTGTCCGTCTGCCGGTTGGGATCAATTTGCTGGATGCGGACCTGCGCCGAGGCGTGCATCAGAAGCCCGTCCCCCATATAAAAACCGATGTGGGAAATGGGCCGGTCCTTGTATTTGAAGAATATGATGTCACCGGACCCGGCGTCTTCCAGCCGTGAGCCTTTGTGCTCGCCAAAGCGATACTGGTCGGTGCTGTCGCGCGGAAGGGAAATGCCGTGGAGCATATGTGTGGTCTGGATGAACCCCGAGCAGTCGATGCCGCCGTCCGTGCGTCCGCCCCACAAATATGAAACCCCAAGAAAGGCATGTGCGGTATCGAGTACGGTTTTGCCCTTGATGCGGACCGGCTCTGACTGGAACTGAAATTCCTCCCCGAACCACTCGATGCCACGGTAGGAAACCGGCACTAAGGCGCCACAGGGAATCTGGATATGGTGCTGTGATTTTCCAACCACAAAGGTACTCCGGTAAGGGAAACGGCGACGGTCGGGGTGTTCGACCCAGTGATGATAGTCGGGTTCGGTGAGACCTCTGATCTGGCTGGAGCTGACCCATCCCTCATAGTTGTCGAAATGGGAGACGATACGGGTCCAGGCCCCTTCCTGGGAAATAATTTCCACGGTCTCGCCAAGCAACAGCTGGTTCACCATTTCAGCCGTTTCATTGGGAGTTTCCCTGATCGGTACAATGCCGATATCAGTTACTCCGTATCGAATCACCTCTTTCATGTGTATAAAATTTTAGATTTCTAAGGTCACATAGAATGTCCATGACGATTATAATCATGCTCATGTGTGTCGGGTTGCCGTCATGGACATTTCATCTGTTTAATTGTTTTGATTTATGTCGTCAGATGTAATACCATGACCGTATTTAATCATACTCTTATGTGTTCAGGGCCATGCCCGGTCATGTTCATAGCGCTTCGCGACCTTCGGTTCATCTGTTTTAATCAATTTCGGTTTCGCTTTCGCGTTTCACTGGGCACTTCGTGACCTTCGGTTCATCTGGTCATTTCGGTCTGAATTACGGGGACGGTTGCTGCGTTTGGCCATTGCCGTGAGCCGTCAAGGTGCCGCCGGTGCTGCAAAAGCACATCACATTCATAATTTTGGATGTATTCTGACAAATATCGAAAAGCAGCGCAAATGATGCAACTTTACATCAAAAAGCTTTTTGTTTTTTTAACTGAGGATTTTTTTATCTCTTTTGACGGGCTCTTGCTATATTTTGGGCACTATGGCAAAACAGGAGCGATACCGCATCCACAAGAACGAAAAAGCCGTACAAATTTGCAGAACAGCGTGGCATAGCAGGCGCTAACGACAATCCCCCACCCTCACCAACCTCCGATTTCACATGTCACAAGAAGCACAAGATTACAGTTCACCTTACTACAAGGAACCGGGACCGGCGCTTAACAAGGAATCCCCTTTTGAATCCATGATGGAGCGTTTTCGCTTTGCCGCCCGGATTCTTCATCTTGAAGAGGGGATGTTCCAGTACCTTTCGAACCCGGTGAAATCGGTGACCGTATCCATCCCGATTATCATGGACAACGGGAATATCCGTGTTTTTGAAGGATACCGTGTGATACATGACAACGTACTGGGTCCATCGAAGGGCGGATTACGGTACACGCCAAATGTGACACTGGATGAAGTTAAGGCACTGGCGGCATGGATGACCTGGAAGTGCGCCGTGGTGAATGTGCCCTTTGGCGGTGCCAAGGGTGCAGTCCGCTGCAATCCCAAGGAGCTTTCCAACCGTGAGCTTGAGCAGATCACGCGGCGCTACACGGCCGAAATGATTGAGGTGATCGGTCCGGACCGTGATATCCCGGCGCCGGATATGAACACAAACGAACAGATAATGGCCTGGATGATGGACACCTACAGCATGCATGCCCGCCGGACGGAGAATGCTGTGGTTACCGGCAAACCGGTGATCCTTGGTGGGTCTAGGGGGCGCAAGGAGGCCACCGGGCGCGGAGTGGTCACGGTGACCCTGGAGGCGCTGAACAAGCTTGGCATCATGGCCAACAAGTGCCGGGTTGTGATCCAGGGATTCGGTAATGTGGGATCGGTCACGGGACGCCTGCTCTACGAACGCGGGGCGCGCATCGTGGGTATCAGTGATATCACCGGCGGATACTACCATCCCGACGGAATCGATATTGACAGTGTGCTGGGGCATATGAGTCAAAGCGGCGGCACTCTGGACGGTTTTGAAGGCGCTGAAAAGATTACCAATGAGGAATTGCTGGAACAGGATTGCGATGTACTCATCCCGGCGGCATTGCAGGACCAGATCAACAAGCACAATGCTCCCAAAATCAAGGCCAAAGCCATTGTTGAAGGGGCAAACGGTCCGATAACCGCCAATGCCGATGCCATTCTGGACGAAATGGGTATCCTGATCATCCCGGACATTCTGGCCAACGCCGGAGGGGTGACCGTGTCCTATTTTGAGTGGGTTCAGGATCGGCATGGCTACTTCTGGACCGAGGACCGTGTCAACCGGCGTCTCAACCGCATGATGAGAGACGCGTTTCAATTGCTTTACGAAGTAAAAGAGAAATACAATATCACACTGAGACAGGCTGCCTATGTGTATGCCATACAGAAAGTATCCGATACCCTCCGGATACGTGGTATTTATGCATAGGAAGAAATGAACATGGATAAAATCCTGTCTCTGACATTGTCATCCGATCTCGAAGAACTGGATAAACTGGAGGTATTTGCCAGGAACATCACTGATGCCGTCTCGTGCGATGCCGACAAGGCGCACCAGATCATGCTGGTGCTGACCGAGGCTGTGACCAATGCCATCCTGCATGGCAACAAACAGCACCCTGAAAAGTCTGTAGAGATTACCGCGGTTCTGTCACCGGAACGGGTGATCGTGTCCGTGCGTGATCAGGGAGCGGGCTTTGATCCGGAAAGTATCCCGAATCCCCTGAAGGATGAGAACCTCCTGAAATCCAGCGGCCGCGGGGTCTGGCTCATGCATGAATTTGCCGATGAAGTACGGTTCCGGGACCAGGGACGGGAAGTAGAGGTCGTATTTCACGTCTAGACAGCGCTGAGCCGCACGTGCACCTGCTTTGAGCTTTTCTTGCCTGATTGAGGGCATTCCGTATCAGGCATTGCCTTATCGGTTATCGGGCATCCTGTATCGGCATCCTGTATCGGGCATTGCCTTTTCCCAGCGAATCATGTTTCGCTTACTTCCTGGAGCCGTTCCAGGTTCTCCTGGACCCGCAGGGCCTTGATGATATCGGAGAGATTTCCTTTTATGATTGCGTCAAGATTGTACAGCGTAAGGCCGATGCGGTGATCGGTAAGCCGCCCTTGCGGGAAGTTGTATGTCCGGATTTTGGCACTTCGGTCGCCGGTAGAAACCTGGCTTTTTCGGGCAGCGGCCCGCTCGGCCGTTTTTTTCTCGTACTCGTGCTCGTACAGGCGTGACCGGAGCATGGCCATTGCCTTGTCCCGGTTTTTGTGCTGCGAGCGTTCCTGCTGGCAGGTCACTACCACCCCTGTTGGAACGTGGCGAATACGTACGGCCGAGTCCGTGGTGTTGACATGCTGTCCACCGGCGCCGCTGGCCCGGTAGGCTTCAAATTCCAGGTCGGCCGGATTTATCTGGATGTCCACTTCCTCCGCCTCCGGCAATACGGCAACTGTCGCGGCCGAGGTATGCACACGTCCCTGTGATTCGGTTTCCGGCACGCGCTGAACCCTGTGCACACCGCTCTCGAACTTCATCTGGGCGAAGACATCCACCCCTTCCAGCTTGAAAACAATATCCTTGTAGCCCCCTTTTTCGGATTCGTGCAGGTCGAGCAGTTCGAGTTTCCAGTTTTTTTCATCGGCAAACCGCCGGTACATTTCGAAGAGGTCGCCGGCGAACAGGGCTGCTTCATCGCCGCCGGTACCAGCCCGGATTTCGACAATCGCATTCTTCGAATCTTCGGGGTCTTTGGGGATAAGTTCCATCCGGATTTTTTCCTCAAGCGCTTCCGCCTGGCTGGTAAGCTCTTTGAGTTCGGATCGCGCCATTTCGGTCAGTTCCGGGTCTTCGTTCTGTTCCATTATTTCCCGGTTCCCTTCCATTTGCTCCCTGATATCAAGCAGCGAACGGTAATCATCCACCAGCGACTTCAGGCTGCTGTGTTCTTTTGTGACTTTCGTCAACTTCTCCGGCTGACCGTAGATTTCCGGGTCACTGAGGGCAGCGCTCAGTTCTTCGAACCTGGATTGTAATTGTGCCAGTTTGTTATCGATATTCATGGGCTAAAAAGCGGTAATTCCGGGTATCCGCCAAAATACGGGGAAATGTTCCCATTTATTGCGGGATTTACTGTATTTTTCCGTGGCCAGGCCAATCCGTCTGCCAACAGTTTCAGAATCGTAAAATAGGCATTTTATCTGCTTTATACCTGCATGAACAAGAATTCCATTTTACCCCTGTCTGCCGAAACCACCATCGGTTTTCTGGGAGCCGGGCAGTTGGCCCGCATGTCAGCGGCCGTTGTTATGCGGTTGGGCATGAGAGCCGCCGTATTTTCAGGATCCGGAAATTCAGCATCCAAAAATTTAGAATCCGGAGGTTCGGGATCCGGAGGCAATCAGTTCCGTCAGTCCGGTGCTGTACCGGAAAAGACTGCCGAACTCCAACCGCTGGAGTGGATGACACCGCTTCGTTATACCGGAAGATTTGATGATGAAGAGGCGCTGGTGCGCTTTGCACGGGAGTGTGATGTGGTTACGCTGGAAAACGAGTTTCTGGATGGCGAGTTGCTTCTGCGGGTCCGCGAGAAATCCGGAACTCCCATGTGGCCATCACCTGAGTCATTTCTGCAGCTTGAGTCGAAGTGGCTGGAAAAGGAGACGTTCCGAAAGGCCGGCATTCCAGTGACTCCATATAGCAAGGCGGCTTCTGTCGGGGACCTTGCGGATTTTGGTGATACGCATGGATACCCGTTCGTTCTCAAATCATCCAAGGGCGGATACGACGGGTACGGCAACCGGACGGTTCACAATGCCGACGGGATCAATGATGCCTTTGTATCGCTTGGAGGTGAGGCGGGACATGAGCTGATCGCAGAAGCGTTTATCCCGTTCCACAAGGAGCTGGCGGTACAGGTTGCCCGCAATCATACCGGGACGGTCGTTTATCCCTGCTGTGAGACCATTCAGCAAGGCCATATCTGCAAAACGGTGATTGCTCCGGCCGCTATCGACAAGATGATAGCCGATGAGGCCCGCCGCCTCGCTCTTCAGGCCGTGGAGGCTGTTGACGGAATTGGCCTGTTCGCTTTTGAGTTCTTTCTGACTGAGGACGGGCGGCTGTATCTGAACGAATCGGCGCCCCGGCCGCATAATTCGGGCCACTACACCATCGAAGGGTGCATCACCTCGCAATTTGAAAACCATGTGAGGGCCGTTGCCGGACTGCCGCTGGGGCCTGCAAATATGCGCTTCCCCGTTGCGGTCATGGAAAACATCCTGGGTGTGCGTAATGGTCCGGCCATCGCTGATGTTCCTGAAGAGCTCTGGTATACAAATGAGGCGCACCTGCATATTTATGGAAAACAGTCAAGCCGGATCGGACGGAAAATGGGGCATCTGACCGTGCTTGGCGATGAGCTGGTGGAAACGGCCGGGGAAGCGGCTGAGCTGGCCTCAAAAATAATGCTGTGACCTTCGTGCTTCGACCTTCTGAAACGCCCATCCAACCGGACCAACCGAATCCTTGAAATCCATCCTGAAAAAATGAATCAAAAAGATACTTCTTCCATTAAAGTGGCCGTGATCATGGGCAGTGACTCTGACTGGCCCGTAATGAAGGCGGCTGCCGAGATCTGCGATCAATTTGGCGCTGTTGTTGAAAAAGCGGTGGTATCGGCCCACCGAACCCCGGTTCACATGGCGGATTTCGCATCCAAAGCCCGGGAAAACGGGTTTGGTGTGATCATTGCCGGCGCCGGTGGCGCCGCCCATCTGCCGGGCATGGTCGCCGCCCATACGACGCTGCCGGTTATCGGTGTTCCGGTGTCCACCAGGCACCTCAAGGGCATGGACAGCCTGCTGTCCATTGTCCAGATGCCGCGCGGTGTTCCTGTGGCGACCGTGGCGATCGACAATGCCATGAACGCCGGACTTCTTGCCCTGCAGATCCTTGCGGTGCATGACCGGGAACTGGCCGGCAAACTTGCAGGATGGCGGGACGCGCAACGGGATGCTTCGCTAAGGAAAAACGACCTGCTGAAATAACCGATCGTGCGTCCTGCCAAAACAGTTCAGCCGGCTTCCTGGTGCAATAACCCGCACGGCGCCCAGATGAAACAGCCCGGCTGGCGTCCGGCCGAAACATTCCGGATGGGCCGGCACGCGCTCAGGAAAAGACCGATTTGACCCGCTCAAACAGATTTTCCTTGACTTCCTTGCTGTGGGCCGGGTTGAAATTCCTGGATTCGCTCAGGGCCGAGATTTGCTTCATTTCCTCGTCGGTGAGCTTGGTCGGGATGAATACCTGCACCCGGACATACTGATCGCCGAACTTGTGTGTATTCAGTCCTTTGATTCCTTTCTCCTTCATCCGGAGCATTTTCCCGGGTTGGGTCCCCGGATCGATCTTGATGCGGGCCTTGCCTTTCAGCGTTGGAACTTCCGTAGTAACACCCATTACCGCATCGGGAATACTGATATTGAGGTCGTAGTAGATATCGTCCCCTTCGCGACGGAAATGCTCATGCTCTTTTTCCTCGATAAGCACAATCAGTGTCCCCGGTTCTCCACCCCGGATGCCCGCATGCCCCTGCCCTCTCAGGCTGATGTAGTTGCCTTTGCTGACCCCGCTCGGAATCTGGATCTTGACGGTTTCCTCTCCTTTAACACGGCCGTTCCCATGGCATTTCCGGCACTTGTTGCGAATGGTGCGTCCCTCGCCGTGGCAGGTGGGACAGGGTTGCACGTTGACAAACTGACCAAACATTGTCCGGGTGACCTGGCGTACCTCACCGACACCGTTGCAGGTATCACAGGTCATGAAATCATCCTCAGAGTCCGCTCCGGTCCCGTTACATTCGTCACAGGCGACCTGTTTCTTGACCTTGACCTCCCGTTCGGTTCCAAACGCGATTTCCTCCAGGGTGAGATGGAGCTTGATCTTCATATCCTCGCCGGGCTGTCCCGTGCCGTTCCTTCGGCGGCTGCGACCCTGTCCACCCATTCCGCCAAAAATATCACCGCCGAAAATGTCACTGAACCGACTGAAGATATCCTCAAAGCTGACATCCTGGAAATCCGCTCCAAATCCGCCTGCTCCACGCAGGCCGTCATGACCGAATTGGTCGTAGCGGGCCCGTTTATCCGGGTCTTTCAACACGTCAAAGGCCTCGGCAGCTTCTTTGAATTTCTGTTCCGAATCGGGATCGTTGGAATTGCGGTCGGGATGATATTTCATCGCCATTTTGCGGTACGCCCGTTTGAGCTCCGCTTCTCCAACGTCCTTGTTTACTCCTAAAATCTCGTAGTAATCTCTTTTTGCCATTTGTTGTTTATTGACTGACTATTACCTTTGCGTGCCTGATGACACGGTCACCGATTTTGTAGCCCGGTTCCATGACCTGGAGCACGGTATTGCTTTCGGTGGATTCGTCGGGAGCCGGCTGGATGAGCATGGCATCATGTTTATCCACGTCAAACGGGACACCGGTTTCCTCAATGGCTTCCACGCCATAGTCCTTCAGCACACGTTCGAAATTGGAAAGGACCAGTTTCAGACCTTCCACAAATCCTTTCTCCAGGTCTTTTCCTTCGGAGGCCTCGACGCTGCGTTTGAGGTCTTCGCGAATCGGGAGAAAACGTGAAACCGCATCGGCACGCGCTTCCTCAAACAACTGAAGTTTTTCCTTTTGCGTTCTGCGTTTCAGGTTCTCGAACTCTGCCG
>SKUI01000064.1 GCA_007122185.1 Rhodothermia bacterium
GGACGCGCGAGAGTTTGCGCAGATCGTCGTAGGTGCCCAGCCGGCGGTCAACATCGCGGTAGTTCTGCACGGCGTAGCCGCCGTCGTTCAGCCCGTCGCGGGGACGCAGCAGCGGCATCAGGTGCAGGAAGTTGATGCCAATTTCCTTGAGATACGGGATCTTGTCGCGCATTTTCTTCAGGTCGCCGGCAAACAGGTCCACATACAGCACCCCGCCGACCAGCTCCTCGCTCTGAAACCAGAGCTGATTCTGCTCGCGCTCTTTGTCGAGCTGCTGCATATCCTTCCGCCGGTCCTTGAGCCCCTGCACGATGGAGTCGAAGATGCGGATGATCCAGAGCTGCTGCTCGTAGCCGTCGCCGTAAATGGCCGTGTAGAACCGCCAGAAATCGTCGAAACTTTTGTTGATGCGCCGTTTGAGGAACGGGTAGCGCTTGTAGTTGGATTCGAAACGCTCAAGGATCTCCCGCTTCATCAGTTCGCGTTTGTCGCCCTGCTTCCACTCCTCGCGAGTGATATTCAGGGGGATGTACTGCGATACCGAACGCGGGTTCCAGGTTTTTAATGCCATTGGTGCTTATCTGTATTGCTATATGTGTTGCCTGTTGCGTTTGCTTCAGCGCACGGCGTCAATGACCGCATCGGGCAGTTTCGGTGTGGCTCCTTTGCGGGCGAAGACCTGTGCGGCGTAGCGGTTGGCCGCGGAAATGGCCACGTCCAGTGGCGAATTGCGCAGCAGGTGGTGCGTCAGTCCGGCTGTGAACGCATCGCCCACGCCGACAGAGTCGCCGTTGGAATCTTCGACCGGGTGGACCGGCTCAACCAGGTGCTCGTCGGGCGTGATCAGTTCGGCGCCGTCGCCCCCTTTTGTGAGACAGATAATGCGGACCTTCTTTTCGGTGAACAGCCAGCGGTTCAGGTCGTCTACGCCGAACATGCGCCGGATTTCCTTCCACTCCTGCTCGTTGAGCTTGACCACATCGGCCAGGTCGAGGCTGGCTTCGATGACCTCTTGGGTGTAGTGGGGGGGACGCAGGTTGATGTCGGCGATTTTGGTGCACGCATCGGGTGTCTGCTCCAGGAATTCGCGGATGGTGCGGCGGCTGATCTCGTCGCGCTGCGCCAGTGTGCCAAAGCAGACGGCATCGGCGCTCCGGGCCAGGTCGAGCCATTGCGAGGTCATGGCCAGCCGGTCCCACGCAGAATCCTGGGGGATGGAGTAGGACGCCTCACCGTCGCTCATGGTCACTTCCACCGTGCCGGTCGGGGCAACCTCGTCTTTCTGGATATAGGTGGTGGCGAGACCGTTGGAGGTGAGCACATCCAGCAGTTCCCTGCCGTCGTCGTCTTCACCTACCCTGCTGGCGGTGACACCATCGTTGCCCAGCTGCTGCGCATGGTATGCGACGTTGGCCGGGGCACCGCCGGCGCGTTTGTATTCGGGGAACACATCCCACAGAACTTCTCCAAGTCCGACAATGACCGGTTTCTTCATGATAGTAATCTTTTGATTCCGGGTTGCGTACTGTCCCGCCGTGCGGCGTTTCAGACCTTTCTATTGTAACAGGACTTAATGTAGAGATGTTCCGGCATTAATGAAACCGGGGAGCGGGGATTCTCGCCAACCTATCAGCGCATCCATTCGCCGCCACATCCATCCATGAATGTTTGGATGCGCGGAGTGAATACACAGCGTTGACGGAAAGGGGAGCGCGGGCTCAGTCCGTGACCGTGGCTGCCGGGGAGGGTGCTTCATCGGAGACGTCACCGGTCCGGCCGTGCCATGACGGCAGTTTGCCGCGCAGCCAATCAAAGCCCGAGGTTACCGATACGTACACGATGGGGATGAAAATCAGCGTAATGAGCGCCGAGATCGAGAGTCCGCCGATGACTACGCGCGCCAGTGAGGCCTGGATCTCGCCGCCGGCACCGGTCCCGATGGCAAGCGGCAGCATGGCCAGGATGGTGGTGATGGTGGTCATCATAATGGGACGCAGACGCAGTTTGCCCGCTTCCACCACGGCCTGGTAGAGCGGCAGCTGCTGCTCGCGGCGCATCAGGTTGATGTAGTCGACCAGGACGATGGCGTTGTTGACCACGATCCCTATCAGCATCACCATGCCCATGAAGCTCTGCAGGTTGAGCGTCGTGCCGGTAAGCAGGAGCGCCGGAACTACGCCGATGAGCGCCAGCGGCACCGAGAACATGACGATCAGCGGATCAATGAACCGCTCGAACTGGGCCGCCATAACCATGTAAATAAGCACGAGCGCCATGATGATGGAGAGGATGAAGTCGCGCTGCGCCTTCTGCTGCTCTTCGAACTCCCCGCCGAAATAGACCGAAAAACCGTCCGGCATCGGGAATTCCCGGAGTTCACGCTGGATCATGGCAACGGCATTGCCCAAATGGACTCCCCTCTCCAGGTTGGCGGTGATATATGTCACACGCTGGTTGTTGATGCGGTTGATGCTGGGCGGCGTCCGGGTATATTCCTGGGTAACGACGGATGACACCGGCAGAATGCCCCCTTCGGCACTGCGGATGGATATATTGTCCAGATCCAGCAGGGAGAGCCGGTCTTCGGGACGCAGCCGCACCGTGATGGGCCACTCCTCGCCATCCACCCGGTACACCCCCGCCCGGGAGCCGCCCAAATTGGTCTGGATGGCCCTGGCCACTTCGTTCACACTGAGCCCGATCCGGGATATTTTTTCCCGGTCGAAGCGAATGTCCTGCTGTGGATTGCCCTCACGGCGGTCACTTTCCACGTCGTTGATGCCGGGGAGGCGTTCCAGCAGCGTGATCATCTGACGTGAAATCTCCTCGGCTTCCACCAGGTTGTTGCCGCGCAACTGGATCTGAAGGGACTCGCCCTCATCTTCGTCGCCACCGCCACCGCTGCCGAAGATCCGCCGCAGCGCCCAGATGCCGGACCGGGCCGTGACCCGGATGTCGGCCCCGGGGATGACGCCATGGAGCTGCCTGCGGATGTCGTCGGCCAGCTCGGTACTGGAGATGCGCCGCTGATCGGGAGGCC
>SKUI01000130.1 GCA_007122185.1 Rhodothermia bacterium
CGGCCCGACTTCTGCGTGCCGTCCCCGATGCAAATGTCACCATCATCGAACCCAAATCCATCCACCATTACCAGCCCGGGTACACACTGGTGGCCGCCGGGGTGTACAAGAAAGAGGACGTTCTGTTCGAACAGGAGTCGCTTTTCCTGTCCGGGATGCGCTGGGTAAAAGATTACGTAGCCGCGTTTGAGCCGGAAAAGAACCGTGTTAAAACCGGCAGCGGAGATTACGTGGAATATGACTATCTGGTGGTCGGACTCGGTGTGGAAGTGAACCCTGCTTCGGTGGAAGGATATTCTGAAGCGATCCAGACACCCTATGCGGCCACGATTTACGATCTGGAATCCGGTATGAAATACCGGGAGATGGCGAAGTCATTCGAGGGTGGAAACGCCGTGTTCACCTATCCGGCCGGATATGTCAAATGCGGCGGCGCCCCGCAGAAGATCACCTGGCTTTCAGAGGATCTGTGGCGGTCAAACGGGTTGCGGGACCGGCTGGAAGTCCATTTTCATACAACCCGGCCTTCTTTGTTTCCGGTTGTCCCGAAAGTGGATGCCGCCGTTACTCCGCTTATCGAAGCGCGCGGCATCCAAAACCATTACCATTCGGAGCTCCGGGCTATCGACGTATCCACCCGCACCGCCATCTTCGAGGAGCAGATGCCGGACGGATCCACCCGGGAAATGCGTCAGAAATATGATCTCCTGCATCCTGTCCCCCGGTTCCGCACTCCCAAACCACTCCGGGATGGACCGCTTACCGCCGAAGGCATTGGCGGACAGATACAGGTGGACCGTGAAACCCTGCAGCACAGGCGCTACAGCAACATATTCGGGGTAGGAGATTGCGCGGCAACCGGCGCGCCCAAAACCGCCGCCACCATCCGCAAGCAGGCTCCTGCCGTTGCCGAGAACCTGATCTCCCTGGCGCTGGACAGGGAACCGATCAGCCTGTATGACGGCACTTCCGGATGTCCGCTCCTCACACGCTACGGCCGTTGCATGATGTTCGAATTTGACTTCAAAGGCAACCTGGTGAACGAATGGCTGTACCAGTCCACCCGCGAAACACGTCTCTGGTGGGACTTCAAGGTGCACGGCCTCAAGCAGCTGTACCGTCACGTGATGATGAACGGGTACGTCTGAATCGCTGATTTCGCCTGAAATGCTGGTTGATGATCGACTCCGGGACGCTGATCCTGCATTGCGATCTCTTGCAAACCAACACTCTTATCTGAGCTGCTGGTTGCTTTCGGAAAGCTGACTGCCTGCTCGCAGTCCACTGGTAACGTATAGCTGGAATTTCGTAATTTGAGTCGACCCGGCAGGGATGTTATCGCATCTTGTCCCCGTGTCCTTCGCCCGGAAATCTTTCAATTCACGGCCCAAATTACAGACTCATGTACTTCAGCACCACGGACGACAGCCTCGACCTGCAGAAGATCCAGAACGACATCACCTACCTTAGAAACTGTTTCATCGACATGCTGCGCGAACTTGGGGAGGAGGATGTGATCCGGCAGTTGGAAGGCGATCACGACGCCGAGGCCGATCCCGACAAGCTGAGCAAGGCGTTTTCGCTCTATTTCCAGCTCATCACCATCGTGGAAGAGAATGCGGCCGTGCAGCTTCGCCGGAAGCTCGAGAACATGCACGGACCGGAGCGCATTTCCGGTCTTTGGGGACGCATCCTGCATGACCTGAAAAAAACGGGACACTCGGCAGAGGATATCGCCGGCGCGTTGCCGGACATCCGGATCGAGCCCGTGCTGACCGCGCATCCAACCGAATCAAAGCGCTCCACGGTGATCGATCAGCTTCGGGCCATTTACCTGCTGATGGTCAAGCGCGAAAACCAGGTCTGGACCCCCAACGAAAAAGAACAGATTGCCGAGGAAATCAAAGTAGCATTGAGCCGGCTCTGGATCACGGGACAGGTCTTCCTGCAGAAACCCTCCATCCAGGACGAGCTGCGCAACGTCATGCACTATCTCAAGAACGTGTTCCCGGTTGTGCTGCCGCTCCTGGACCAGCGTCTCCGTGACGCCTGGAAACACACCGGCTTTGAATCGTCACTTATCGAAAATCGTCGTCAGCTCCCTGGTGTCTCTTTTGGCAACTGGGTCGGCGGCGACCGCGACGGTCATCCGTTTGTGACCGATAAGGTTACCGAACACACGCTTTATGAGCTCAGAAAGCAGGCGCTGTCGCTGATCCGCACGGACCTTGTCAATCTTGCTCGAAAAATCAGCATATCTTCCAATGAAGTTACGGTACCCGGCTTCTTCCGGGACCATCTGGAGCACTTGCGTACGCTTACCGGCCGGGCCGGTGTGGCCGGACTGGAGCGGAATCCCCGGGAGCCGTGGCGCCAGTTCGTGAACCTGATGCTGTCGCGATTGCCCATTGACGATACCGGCAATCCGCTCACGGAGCTAACCGAAGAGCGTTACTATCGCCGGGCCGAGGAGCTGCAGGAGGACCTGGACATTCTGTACGACTCCCTTATCGAGATCAACAGCCGGCGCATTGCACGGGTGGATGTGGAGCCGATCGCGCGCAAAGTGGCAACATTCGGGTTCCACATGGCATCCCTGGATATCCGGCAGAACAGCCGGTTCCATGATGCGGCACTTTCACAACTGATGCAGGCTGCCGGCATCGAGGATTCCGAGCATTTCGATGACTGGCCAGAGGAGCGCCGGCTTTCTTTCCTCAACAAAGAGCTCTCTACGGCCCGCCCGTTCTTGCGTCACCGGCATGGCCTTGGCAAGGAAGCGGATGCCGTGCTGGCCTGCTATCGCATCCTCTACCGCTATGCCCGCCGCTATGGGACTCGGGGAATCGGCGCGCTCATCGTGAGCATGACGCGCAGTCTTTCCGATCTGCTGGTTGTCTATCTGCTGGCGCGGGAGGCGGGGTTGCTTATCTCCGGCAAAGACGGAATGGCTTGCATCTTCCCGGTGGTGCCGCTGCTTGAGACCATTGAAGATCTGGAGCGCGGCCCAGGGATATTGGATGCGTTTTTGA
>SKUI01000106.1 GCA_007122185.1 Rhodothermia bacterium
GATACGGAGAGATGCCGGAGTGGTCGAACGGGCTCGCCTGGAAAGCGAGTGTGCCCTAACCGGGTACCGAGGGTTCGAATCCCTCTCTCTCCGCTCCCATCCTGTGTCTGTGATCGCTCGCCTGCCCGCTCTATGACTCGTTGTGATTGTTGCAAATTGTCGGAAGTCAAAAAAAATGCCTACATTCAGGCAGGTTTCTTATCTACACAGTGAATATTTCTTACAACTTGAACCGATAAATAATGGTACAGGTTCAAGCATTGTTTTTTTTTTCAGACATTTTCCATAAACAGTTTGTCCATGACAGGGCTTTCGTTTGCGCCCTGCTGCATTTATCTCATCGTACAGTAATATGAAAAATTATCGGATCACTGTTGCAGCAGTATTCCTGTTTGTTGCCTTTTCCTGCGAACGACCCTCCAGTCCGGATTTCAATCTGCAGCAGTCATTTGACATACCCCTGATAAAAAGTACGTCTTACAAGCTTATAGGGGACGGAAAAGGGGCTATCATCGATACTACCAGTGAAAATTTCCGGGATCTGTTTCTGGTCGGGCAGGACCAGCTCGTATTCCTCTCTTCAGAGATTGATTTTGAAATCGGAGAACTGGACGACATCATTCCGGAAGTGGATATCGAGCCAACTGCCGTTGAAAGCGAAATCGGGACCCTCGAAATTGATGACTTTTCAGCCAGTTTTGACACGCAGATAGGGAATATTAGCGGAGAACCAGAGGATCTGGACGATGAAGCGATGGAAATCGGTGATTTTGAAATCGAATTTAACGCTTCGGGTTCCGCCGGTTTTGAAGAGATCACAGGGCTGGATCCTGATGATTTCAGTCCCGGTACTCCGGTTCCCGGCCCGGTTGACGAGACTCTCATTGTGCCATTGGATACCCCGGGATTTGTGCGTGCTGAAATCGAAAGCGGCGGAATGCTTTTTGTCTTCACCAACGACCTCGGATTTGACATCGGGAATGTTTCTGCCACCTTGCTAAGCAATTTCGACTCTGCTCCGGTACCGGTTGGAAATACGCTGGAATTTGGCCCCGTTCCTGACGGACAGTCTGTGGAAGCGAACATCCTTTTCGGAGCGGGCGATCTGCTTGAGACCATCCTGGCTTTTGAGGTGCAGATCCAGTGGCAATCCCAGGTTATGGCAAGCGAACCCGGAGAGATCACGGTCAGGTCGGAAGAGCAAAGACTGACCGTCCGAAGTGCCACCGGCAATATCAGGGCACAAGCGCTCAAACCGGATATTGAACCCATTTCCTCATCCAATCCCGATTTTGAATACGCCATAGTTGCTGATGATGCCGGTCCAGGCGAGGCTTATCAGCTTGAGTTGCTTATCATCAACAACACACCGCTTGATCTTCAGGACAGTACACTGACCGCCATGCCGCAAATCACTTTGCTCAACTCGGACGGTGTCGTCCTGGATGAGCCAAAAGAGCTTGTAAACGTCACACGACCCGGGGCGGCAAGCCTTGAGCCCGATGATGCAGCCGAGGTGATATTGAATCTGGGCGGGCAGAAACTGACTGCCGAGCTGACCTATCAGATAAGCCTTGGAACCATTGGCGGCGAAGGGCTTACAGTGGACAGGGATCAGTTCTTCCTGATCACATCCCGTACCAGTGAGCTGAAATTTGTGGAGGTGCGGTCCGACATCGACCCGCAGGAGAATATCACAATTGAAGATACGGAAGAAGTGGAAGGTGATTTTGTGAATGCCGAGGTGGAGAAAGGTGAGCTGCGCCTGGAAATCAGCAATCAGACGGAAATCCCGCTTTTTATTGAGCATCTCAGACTTTTCAATGCGGAGTCATTTACTGCCAAGAACACCGGACGCTACTTTGTGTTTGGTTCCGACATTGCTGAAATTAACAATATTGAAATACCGCCCCTCGATAGTCGCACAGTTCTGGTTCCGCTGGAAAATACCGGAGTTTCCAACCGTATCTCGTACAGCGGAACGGCTTCCTCGCCGGGCACCACCGAACCTGTGACCATCCGCGCAACAGACCTTATCATGACCGAAATGGAGGGTTCTGCACAACTCGGTTCGGCGTCCGCAGTTCTGAAATCCCAAAGCTTTTCCATTTCCGATGAGGTGGAATTTGAGGATGACGACTTTCGACTGACCAGCGAAGACCACTACGTGGAAATAGCTGGAGGTTTACTGAGGATACAAGAGATTGTCAACGACATCGACCTCGATATAGATACCCTGATTGTCTCTTTTCCCGGAATCAGGACAGACACCGATGGAAGCGGCCGATACCTGCCTTCGGATTCCCTCTGGATCGAGTTCTCCGGCAGCAACCGGATACGGCGTGGTTCTGACCCCCGACCGCAACCGGAATTTTCCACTTCGCTTGAAAACGCGAGGATCTACGCGCCGGATAACCGGTTGTCCTATAACGTTCACGCTGTGACCGAGGACACAAGGACTGCCGCCGGTGATGACAGCGTGCGGACCGTCATGGCATCGGATCGTTTTTCCGCATCTTTTGATATTGAAAATCTGACTCTCCGGACCGCATTCGGACAGGTACAGCGACGCGTGGAGTTCCTTGGCGAGGATGATGGTGACGACGGTATCGTCGACTTGTTCAATGACAGGGAAGCGGAGATCACGGAAATCGAAGATCTGGAGGAGCTTGCCGAACGTCTTTCGGGTCTGCGACTGATAAATCCCTCTTTTGACCTGATTTATGACACCAACCTGGGGGTCGAAGGAATTGTCATTGGTGCGATTCTGGGGATCAACAACAGGGGAGAGGAAGTGTTTCTTTCAGGCAAACCGGGTACGGACCGGGAAGTTGGTCCGGGCGACGACTATCAGAATCTGTATATGCGCGGAGTCCAGATCGCCCGAACCGATCTGGTCGCATTTCAGGTGAATCCGTCAGAGCAAATTGGTGAGGTAATCCGCAACCAGGTAATCCGTTTCGACTCCGAAACAGCCAACGTGGAGGATTTCCTGAGCAACCTGCCTGTCGAAGTGCGTTTTATTGGAAAGATTGTCGTCAATCCGGATGAGCAGGACGGTTTTATTGTCAATCCGGTAGTATTTGATGCCCGCATGGGAATCGATATTCCCATTAACCTGTCCACGGCCGATGGGAGCCCCGCTTCGTTCGAAGATACGATATCGGCGGATCTGTCGGACCTGCCGAAACCCGGAGACGATACAAGAATAAGCGAAGCTGCCCTGTATGTTTCATATGAAAACGGCTTGCCGTTTGGCGCCGGAATGACCCTGGAGTTTCTCGACGAAAATGAGGAGCTGATTTTCTCAACAATGGGGCAGCCTTTGGATCCGGTCACTTTCCGTATTGATGCCGCCGAAGTACATTCCACAACCCGTTTTGTAGCCCGACCCAAAAACGGCACCTCGGAAATACGGCTTGCCGAAGAGCACCTGGATCACCTCTACAGGACTCGCCATGTAAGACTGATTGGGGAACTTGCCACGAGCAGGGATGACATATCAGGCGAAGTGAAAGTGCGAGCCGACGACTTTATTGGCATCAGCGTGAATGCCAGCTTTAAAACATCCATAAAGGTCAATTGAATATTCTGCCTATCATGACCCGTACAGCAGCCAAAATTATTTGCTTTATTTCAGCGGTTATTCTGTTTTTAACGGCCATGCAACACATTGCCATGGCACAGGCCTTTCATGGTACATCGGTAAATACAGCCCTGGGAGGAGGGGGAAGCGCCTACATCACGGGATATCACGCCGCTTTTATAAACCCGGCTAATCTCATGATCGGCGACCGTGAAACCAGAGTGAATTTCGGCATCATAGGGGGGATCCAGTCATCTGCCGGCGGCAGTCTCCTCAATATCGGACTGTACAACAGGCATTTCACCAAAGGGCATACCATTGATACCGAAAAGGCGCTCCTCATCTCCGACGACTGGTTCGGTGCCTGTCCGCGCTCCACTTCCAAGGCAGCTTTTGGTGTTGATGTGGTACCTCTTGGCGCGAGCTATCGAAGGGATGATATGGCGTTCAGCATTGCCGCACGTGCACGGACCCTTGGCAGCGCTGGTATGAGCAAGGGAATGTTCGAATTGGCACTCACCGGCCTCAATACCGAAGTGTTCAGCGATCCCAAAAAAGTCAATTTCAATTCCGAGATGCTGGCCTTGTGGGAACTTTCATTCGGTTTTGCAATGCAGGTCTGGCAGAATACCGATCATCATGCCCCCGGATCCATGCGCGTATATGCCGGCGCAGCACCCAAAATTTTGTTTGGCCTCGGATATGCCAAATTGGGCCTGGAATCGCAGCTCCAGGTGACAGGACGCGAGCTGGAGTCAAGCGTAGTGCATGACTTTGAATATTACATCCTCACAACCGGCAACCTGACCGATGACCTTACAGCGTACTATCAAGAGCGGCGGGTACGGGGAAACAAAGATGCCGTACTGGATGATTTTCTGGATGACGACTCCTTTTCGGATCTCGGAGGAATGCAGGGAGCAGGTCTCGGACTTGATATCGGGGCTACGTTCGAGTGGTATATGCAGGATGTCTCCCTGCCGGTCATCGGAACCGGGCCGCAGATCCTCAGGGCTTCCCTGTCCATCACCGATCTCGGCGGAATCAATTTCAAAAAGAACCCAGGCGCTTTCAGGGCCAGGGATATCTTCCTGTGGGATGGCCTTTCGGTTGATTTCGATTACATAGACGAAGAGTTCGACGGTGACTTCTCGAATTACCTGGAATACGTCCTGGAAGACAGCATCGGCAGTGACATCTATGGCAATTTTGCGCCGCGTAATGTCAGCAACCACAGGATTGGGCTGACTCCCATGTTCCATCTCGGCGGATCCCTGACCATGGGCCAGCTTGGTGTGATGCTGGATGTGGGAAAGGGAATCAACAACCGCGGAGTTAACAGTCGCAGGTTCTATACCGCATTGGGTACGGAATATCGCATTATCAATGCTGTTCCGTTGCGATTAGGAGTGAGAGCGGGTGGATATTCCGCTATTAACCTGTCAGCCGGTACCGGCCTTGACCTGAAAAACTTCGAATTTTCCTTCGGGTTTATGGCCACACCGTCATCGGCCAGGGGCGGTATGAACCTGTCCGCTGCCTGGAGCGGGCTTGTGTTCCGGTTTTGACCAGCTTGAACTTGAGATATTTACCGCTCGTTCTCCTCTCTTGCTTTTTCCCGCAGCTCTTCCATACGCGAAAAACGGTAGAGGGATATTTCAAATGGCAGGTCTTTTTTCTCGGTAATGTGTGTCGCAAGGTGGGAAGCGACAAGTTCCGAGTAAAGCAACCCTTTTGAGCCTAATCCGGCATAAATGTAAAGCCCTTTCTGCGCAAAATGCTCCCCGGCTATGGGGAGACGGTCAGGTGTAGTGGCCCGGATTCCCGACCACTGACCGATGCGCTGGCAATGGGGATACAATTCCGGAAGCAGCTCCTTGAGCTTCTGATCGAGGAGGCCGGCGCCCTGCGCATCAGGGTTTTCATCGTGGTAGTGGTGCTCATAGGTGCTGCCGACAGCGAGCGTGTGATCATCAACCGGCGCGATATATCCGTAAGCAGAAATAGCCGGAAAGCTACCGATATGCTCCGGACTATGATACACGGCAAGCTGACCCTTGACGGAATTGAGGGGAAGTTCGGTCCAGTATTTGTTTTCCCTTGCCTTGAAACCCGTGGCAATGACAAGATTAGGTGCCGAATAGGTGTTTTTTCTGTTTTTGAGCGTCCATTCATCCCCGTTGTCGATCCCGTTATCGATAGTATATGGCCCCCCGAAGACAAATGTGACACCCGATTCCTTCAGATAGCGAAAATACGCCTGAAGATATTCCGGAGTGCGGACCGTCTTGCCTTTGCTCATGAACAGCGCACCGGAGCACTCTTTCAGATAGGGAATACGCTTATTTACCTCGTCCGGCTGAAGCCACTCAATCCAACCCTTAGGCCAGCGCGTATGTTTCAGCGACAACCGGAAATTCTCGGCAAGATTTTCATCAATGGCGGGACGCAACACTCCTTTTTGCAATCTCAGGTTGGTATCCGAAACTGCAGAAAGCTGTTCCAACCGCTTTTCCAGCATCCTGAAGCAGGCTTCAGCATTCCAGACCATCCGGGCACGCTGGCCGGTTGCCGGATTTACCATCCCGGATGGCACGCCGGAGGCTCCACCGCCGATCTGGTTCGCTTCGTATACCAGTACTTTAAGGTTTTTGTTCTTTTCTACAAGTTGCGCTGCTGTTGATAGTCCAGCCAGGCCACCGCCTGCGATGATGACATCGAATGTTTTCATGCTTTTTGTTTACAATTCTTCATCCATAAATCTCCGTTTCCGGGTGCAGCCACAGGACTGCACGGCCTGTGGACGCTATATTCGATGCAAAAGGGTGTCGGAGGTGAGCATCCGGGCCCCTGCTCCGATCATTTCCTGCCAAGCCAGTTCAAGGGAACCATCCAGATCAATCCCGCGGACAGCATCTTCAACCACATTGACATGGAGGCCTTCTTTGATGGCATCCAAAACAGTCCATTTTACACAAAAATCTGCTGCCAATCCAGTCACATAAAGTGTATCGATTTTTCTGTTCCGAAGATAGCCGGTCAGACCGGTGACTGTCTGCTGGTCATTCTCAAAGAAAGCGGAATAGGAATCTATGTGCTTGCGAAAACCCTTGCGCAGGATGAGCTGGCTTCGGCTGGTGTCCAGATCAGGATGAAATGCGGCCCCTTCTGTTTTCTGCACGCAGTGGTCCGGCCACAGGACCTGTTCCCCGTAGTCAACAGCAATCACATCATATGGGTCTTTACCCTCATGGGATGAAGCAAAAGAATGATGTCCGGCAGGATGCCAGTCCTGGGTATGGAGAACCACCTCGAATAATTCGGCAAGCCGGTTGATCACCGGTACCACCCGGTCCCCGTCAGGGACGGCCAAAGCTCCTCCAGGACAAAAATCATTTTGAACGTCGACGACCAGGAGTGCATCTGTTATTTTTTTTGAATTCATGATATTTATGTGTTTTGTCAGTGTTCATCCGGAATGTCCGCCATCTCACTGTCTCACTTTCGGAGTTGTTCTATGAGGGCGACCAGCGGATCGTCCAGCCTTATTTCATAATGCTCTGGGTGGGTGAGACGTTTGATCTTTTCTGGCAGACGGGCAACGCGCGAAGCACTGAATTCAGCGATATCGGATATATCCACAGAATGGGACAACGCCTTTCCGTTTTCCATGACGGTGTTTCGGATCCGTTCGGCTGATTTTTTTTCGGAACTTCCGCCGGTATCCGAAGTGTCCGATGTGTCCGAAGAATTATCCGAAGTATCTTTTGGATCTGGTTTATTGCTGTCACGGCCATCAAGAAGCCGGATCACATCCCGCATGAAGAAACCGTTCTTGTCCGATAGCCGCTCAATCTCCTTGATACCCGGGAGGCTGCGTTTGGAAATCTCGTCGGTGTACTTCATGGTGGGCTGTCCACCCAGATCGCAGATTTTGTAGACACCCCCGAGGGCGCCATCGGGATAGCCGGTGATCAGCCGTGTACCGACTCCGAAGACGTCAACAGGCGCAGCCTTGTCCCGCAGATCGGCAATGCGTTCCTCGTCGAGTTGGTCCGAAACCGCAATGGCTACGTAATCAAGGCCGGCATCGTCCAGCATGGTACGGGCCTTGCGGGAAAGGGTAAGCGGGTTGCCGCTGTCGAGCCGGATGCCGACCAGGCGATGGCCCTGCTCTTCGAGCTCCCTGGCCACCGTGATGGCATTGGGAAGACCGGATTCTATGGTGTCGTAGGTGTCCACCAGCAGGATGGAGGCGTCGGGATAGAGCCGGGCGTAGATTCGGAATGCCTCCAGTTCACTCTCGAAACACTGGATCCAGGAGTGTGCCATGGTTCCTGAAACAGGAATCCCGTATCGTTTGCCGGCAAGCACATTGGAAGTGGCATCGAAGCCACCGATGGCCGCGGCCCGGGAGGCAGCTACCGATCCGGCACCCTGTCCCCGCCGCAGGCCGAAATCCACGAGCTTGCAGTCTCCGGCAGCCAGACGAAGCCGCCGGGCCTTGGTGGCGATGAGCGACTGGAAATTGAGGATATTCAGCAACAGGGTCTCCGCCAGCTGGCAGGAAAGGAGCGAGCCCGTCACAGTCAAAACAGGCTGCCCCGGGAAAACAACTTCGCCTTCGCTAACGGATCTGATGGCGCCGTCAAAGGTGAAACCGGAAAGATGTTTACAGAATGCATCCTCAAAACCCTGTTCACGAAGCCACGCAATCTCATCCTCCGTGAAGCGATACCGGTCAAGCACTTCCAGCAGGTCGGCCAGCCCTGCAAAAACCACAAACTCCCCGGAAAACGGTGACTTCCTGAAGAAAAAGTCAAAAGAAGCCTGTTTTTTGTGCAATCCGCTCTTGAAATACCCCTGGCCCATGGTCAGCTGGTACAGGTCAGTGTACAAGCCGGGATTCGGGATTTCCTTGATGCTCATAACTTCGTTTGTATTGAAGTAAATATGCCGTTTCAATGTAACTGTTTCCGTATTTTGCGACCGGAATGTATCTCCAGTAACATAGAGCAACGGGTTCGTAATTCAAAACATCTTGACCTATATTGTAAAAAATCAATTTTTTGCGACGGTAAGTGGTTTTTTATGACACGAAAATACCTGAATTTATTTGTTTTAACCATACTTATTATGCTGACGGGATGGACGGCGGGACATACCGGTGAATCCGCTCTGCCCATGGATGATCCCCCGCTGCCAGCCAACGAGGCCATAGCCGCAGATGAGACCGTGCGCATGATGCTGGAATGGGTGGATGCGGACGGCGTGATTCGTCCGCCCGGGTCGGAAACCAGGATGATCCCCGGGCCGGTGTACCTGGATATGGCCGTGCCGCCTGCTGTGCGTGCACGCATCCACGGCGGATTGATCGCCGGTGGCATGCGCATAGCCGCCGATCCGGAACAGTTTCACACCATCCGCATACAGTGGCAGCCGGATAATATCCTTGAAACACAGCGCAGAGGCGTTAGCAGACGGGTCATCCGGTCCGAGCTCTACTTTTCCTGGCTGGATGCGGACCGCGAAATACAAAAAACCTGGCAGTCATCGTTCTCTTATGAGGATGAAATCCCGACGGATTCCGTGGCAGACGTGACCGGAACCTGGCCGCCGGCCGCATTTCAACAAGAGTCGGAATCGAGCCGTCGCACATTACTACGCCGGATCGCCGAACCTGCCGTCATAACCGGAGCGATAGCCGTAACCATTTACCTGCTTTATAACGTCCGCAGCTGATGTTCCCGATTGCAACCCGCTGGGCACCCTTTATTGCGCTATTTGTTCTGCTGATACTGGTGTATCAGTGTGCCACTCCTACGCAGCCAAGCGGCGGACCGCGCGATAGTACGCCGCCGCAAATTGAGGAAACCGAACCCGCAACACGAACGACCATGTTTGACGGGGACCGCATCCGGTTCCATTTCTCGAAGTACATCAACCGCAACAGTTTCCAAACGGCGTTCCGCATGGAACCCGACCTGAACATCCGCTACGATATCAGTTGGCGCCGGCGCACGGCTACGGTACGGTTCGAGGACCCCCTGCCCGACACCACCACCATCATTTTCACCCTGGGCACCGACCTGGCCGATACCCGCAACAACCGTATCACCGCTCCATTCCAGCTGGCGGTCTCAACCGGCCCGGATATCGACGAAGGGACGATCACCGCCAGGATCCGTGATGCCCGTACAGGCAGGGGCAAGGAGAGCGAACGCATCATGCTCTACCGCTATCTGGTGGATCTGTCCGTCGGTGCCAATTACGTCGGAGAGTCGGATACGTCCGGACTGGTGCAGTTTCAGTATCTGCGCGAAGGCAAATACAAGGCGTTCTGGCTCGATGACCGGAACCGCAACCGGCGGTGGGACCGTGAACGGGAAGCCGCACAGCCCTTCTCAACCGATACCCTGGTGCTTGACAGGGAGGGAGAAGCGGATCTGGGCAAGATGTTTATCATCCGTACGGATACCATCGCACCGGTGCTTCAGGCCGTCGGCATGCTGTCGGAAGTCCGGCTGCGCCTCCGTTTCAGCGAGGATATTGAGATCTCGGAAGATGCTCACATTTCTGTCTTCCATGAAGACCATACCTATGCAACCGATGCGATTCCGCTCTTCGTGGACCCGGACAATCCCAATATCCTGTTCGCCCAGGCCAGGGACCCGCTTCCTGATGAGGCCGTCTATCACCTGGAGATGCAAGGCATCACCGACGCCGCCGGAAACCCCGCCGAATTTGATATCGAACCTTTCCCGGGTTCCGACGAGCCGGATACCACATTCGCACGCTACATCGCCAACGAAAGCCGGTTTGGCGCTACTCCGAATGAGCCGATTGTATTTCGCTATGCCAAATTGCTTGATGATTCCCCGGCAATACTGGATTCGCTCATCGTAGTGGAAAGCGAACAGTCGCATCAGCCATGGCCGCATGCGGAAATCGACGAGCAGTTCCTGAAAGTATACCCGGACGGGGAATGGCGTCGCGGTGAAAACTACGAAATCCGTGTATGGGATGAGAACAGGATGGAGCACGTATCCATCCAGCCAAGAATCCTGTTTGATGACGAACTTGGTGCGCTTAGTATACGTGTGGAAGAACCGCGAACCGATTCCACCCGTCACCGCGCACGCCTGGTGGATCCGCAGGGAGTGACCATACGCGACCGGGTTTTTCTGGATGAGACAGAATTCACCAGAGTGCCATCGGGATCGTATGTGCTGAAAGTGTTTGAATTGCGAGAGGGCTTACGTGAATGGGATCCCGGCAGGGTGGACCCGTTCCGGCCGCCGGCCCATTATTTCATACAGCGAAACGTACCGGTGGAGCGCGGCCTTACCGGACAAGTCTTTGTGGAATGGGAGTAAGCAAGACCGTCTTACTGTTGCCGTTCTTTTTGGCACTGGTGATCGTGGCATACGATGATCCGCAAGCCGGCAGTGCTTTCATTTCATCCGCCGCAACGACCGCCACCGCCACCACATCCATCACATCCACCACATCCACCACATCC
>SKUI01000043.1 GCA_007122185.1 Rhodothermia bacterium
CAGCTTTCAGACCGCTTGTCAGAAATAGAATCCCAAAAGGATCAACCCGTCATCATTTACTGTCGCAGCGGTGCCCGAAGTGCGGAAGCCTGCCGCATCCTCATGTCCCGGGGATTCAAGGATGTCAAAAACCTCAAAGGAGGCATCCTGAAGTGGGCCGACGACATTGACCCCAGTCTCCCAAAGTACTGACTCCGTATAAACCTGCTGCTGACCGGTACAGAAGCGCGAATGACCGGGTACTGAAGCAGCAATGCCCCCGAAACAGCTGTTTTCAACACGTGGCGAATCACATCTGCTGACAGCTTTTCGCAGGTGCTCATGGCTGATCATGGCAGCAAATCAGACATAGGCGGCAATCTGGTTCAACAGCTCTTCGTTGCTGCTGGTCCGCTTCAAAACCTGAAGCAGGCTTGCCATGGATTCCTTGGGAGACTTTTTCAGCAGGTACCGGCGTACCATATTGCGTTCTTCCAGCGAGTCATCGATGAATTTATCCTCGTTCCGGGTTCCTGATGCGGCGATATTGATCGCAGGAAAAATACGATCGTCGGCAATTTCGCGGTCAAGGACCAGCTCCATGTTCCCGGTTCCCTTGAATTCCTCGAAAATAAGATCGTCCATCCGGGAATTCGTTTCCACCAGACAGGTTGCAATGATGGTGAGCGAACCGCCATTTTCAATTTTGCGTGCCGATCCAAAAATCTTTTTGGGTATGTCGAGCGCCCGGATATCAAGTCCGCCGGACATCGTACGTCCGCCCCCGGCCTGAGCGGCGTTATAGGCGCGGCTCAAGCGCGTAATCGAGTCTATCAGCAACACGGCATCCTTGCCCATTTCGGCTTTTCTTTTTACATAGCCGAGGGCCAATTCTGAAATGCGTGTATGGCTTTTTGTGGATTTGTCATTGGAGGAGGCAAAAACACGACCTTTCGTGGTGCGGATGAAATCGGTCACCTCTTCCGGACGCTCATCAACGAGCAGCACGGCCAGTTCTATATCCGGATGATAGTCGTCAACGGAACGGGCAATGTTTTTCAGCAACACGGTTTTACCCGTTCGCGGCGGTGCCACGATCAGTGCCCTCTGCCCTTTCCCGACCGGTGCAATGAGATCGATGACGCGCAATTCAATCTCATCAGGGCTGCGTGAAAGCTTGATCTGTTCAACAGGCATGATCGGGGTTTGTAAATCAAAGCGGACAGCTTTGGCCCAAACCTCGTAGGGCTCGCCGTTGACCGAATGCACACTGACAAGCCGCTTGTTTCCTCTTTGATCCTGCTCAATCTCTCCCTCGACCAGCAATCCGGGCTTCAGATTGAAAAAGCGGACCATGTCCGGCACCGCAAAAGGGTCCTGGGGAGTTGCTGTGAACTCATGATCCAGCTTCCGTAAAAATCCGACGCCTTTTTCCGTAACCTCCATAATACCGGAGTACAGGCCTGCCGGTTTCACATGCTGGTTATCAAGAAAATTGGGCAGGCCGCTGCCACGCTGCTGGCTGCCGCTCTTCTTTCCTTTCGGGCGGCTTTTCTTACCCTTTTTTTTGCGGTTGCGTCCTTTTTTATCGTAGGAATTACTCATTTTTTTATTGTTTTTTATCTGATAACGGGGGCCAGACGCTCGGATACCCTGGGAGGCAGTCTGAAAACAAAGTCTTCCCCTTTGTCCTTGTCATACTGTGTTCAGGACGGATAATCTATCTCAAAAAGTAGTTATTCCCGGATGGACGTGTTGCTCAATCCGCTTGATTCAGCGGATGGTCGTCTCTTCGGCAATCCAGGAGTAACAATCTCTGAGGGAACCGTCGATACGGATTCTTTCACCCGCATTCCAGTTTTGATAGAATTTTTCTTCTGCGGTTGGCGTAACCGGCTCGTAGATTCGGTACAGGCGATTGACCGCGCCACTGACCCCGGAATTGCGTTGTATGGCCCTGTCAAGATAATCCAGCACCAGCCAGTAAACGGCCTTGTCAATACGAGTCATATCGGTTCCGGCGCAACGTGATACAGCCTCCGCGTAGATCTGCGCAATGGTGATTTGTGGTTCACCCCAGTTGGAATCTTCGCTTGCAGCGCGACGTGCAAAACGACGTGCTGACTGGAGATCCCTAAGGCTCAGATAGTTTTCGGCTATCCGCAATGAAGTGCGGGCCCTCACCGTACCCTGCTGTATTTCATGCACCTCGGACAAATAGCTAATAGCTTGACGATACTCGCCATTATTTTCCGCCTTGTCTGCCAGACGCGTGATGTTGGTTACGCTGGGTTCCACTTCATACATTCGTTCCGCCATTTTTCTGGCCTCGGATTGGTCACCGACCGCCTGGTACAGCTCGTAAAGTTCCTGCATCAATTCAATATTTCCAGGCTCTTCCTGCAAATCTTCTGACAACAACTCGATTCGTTCACCCGGATCGGTAATAAGGTCATTCCTGGTCTGGGCAAAAAAGTCACGAGTGCTTTCATCAGCAAATGGTTCAGCCTCGTTAATGATCGCGAAGGCATTTTCACGGTCATTCTGCCGGGCATAGTTCTGAACAATAAGCTGCACATAATATCCGCCGCCCGACTCAGTTGCCCGTTTCGGATCCAGGCGGAACATTTCTTCGTAACTCTTGAGCGCCAGCTGGAAAGCATTCCGGATATAGTCCGAGTTGCTTTGATAGAACCTGCCGCGATTGAAATGCCAGCGGTACTTGTCAATCTCTTCCTCGGTGAATAGCGCAAAGACCCTGTCAAACATATGCAAGGCCGAGTCAAGGTATGCCTCACGCAAGGCAGGATCTTCCTGCTGGGTGGACATATACTCATAAATGTCGATCATTCGACGGAAGTTGCGCTCGGCCGGATAGTTGCCCGGATACTCCTCCATCTCTTTCGGGTGCGCCTCTATCAGCCAGCGCCCGTAGATCAGTGCCTGCTCATACTGTTCGTTCCGGAAATCTTCGGAAAACAGAGACTGGATCTGAAGCGGTGTATAACCGAAGGGCTGGGCGCCTGCCGCACTGGTCATAACCAGCGCTGTAATCAGAATAAGAATAGATTTTACCATGATGTTGAAAGTTTGTCTGTTGCTGTTTATTTACTGCAGACGACGTTGTATAAACATGAGTTCCGACAAGTTGAAAGAGAGAGTCAATCCAAAAACCCTTTCCGAAATCAGTCCGGCCGACTGCGTTCCCCGGAATCCATACTCGGCATTGATATCAATTGAGGAGTTGGTCCGGGAAGATGGAATGCTGATGCCCCCATGAATGGTAAAGGTTTCAATTTCCTTGTCATTGAGTTTAAGGTTGCCTGTATCATATGATACGCCCAACCTGTATATAAGGTTCGAAAGGAAGCCGGAGGCATCCCTGCGGGCAGCGATGAACTGTCCGCCAAGACCAAGCCTGACACGGTCTTTCAGGAACGCTTCAGACTCCCCGCTGAAATTGGAATAATCGCTCCAGTTCTGATAGAGCACATCGCTGGTAATCTGAATAAATGGACTGGGATTGTAGGAAAATCCGGCACTCGCTTCCATCGGATAGACGACCTGACCGTCACCGTAATCTGACGGCGGACGAATGATCACATCATCGAAATCGATCCGTGATTCAAGT
Source organism: Rhodothermia bacterium (assembly GCA_007122185.1). Next base: position 3,611 of record SKUI01000043.1, read on the forward strand.
TTTCGCTCTGAAACGAGATTGACCGGCAGAGATACCATTGCCCCCAGAGTAATCCGGTCATTTTGCCGGAAAGCATTTCTTTGCTGGAAATATATGCCAAAACGGTTTCCAAATCCATAGTGTGATGTGGTTTCCCGCAGATTCGAGGACCGGTAATCAACATTGTCAAAAAACACCGTCTGGTCCCGCCGGATGTTGCCGATCAGCAGCGATGGGGCATACCCGATTGAGAGACTGCTTGTGAGCCGGTAACCCACTCCAAGCTCCACTCTGTTGATCCCACCATTGCCCCTGTTTTCAACGACATAGTTCAGCTCCTCCCCGGTGTGATTCTCCTCCGGGGCAAGCTGATACGAATTCTGCATCGTAAAACGGGAGGAAGTCAGTGGTGAAAGTGACAGATTGATTCCAAGACGATCTCTCATTAGCGGCATCACCACCTGGAACGGACCGCTGTGAAACTGGGTGGACCGGTATTGTGTCTCTGGCGATGTGGCATCAAAACTTGAAATCTCAAAGGCGCCACTGGCGTTGGTAAAAACCGCCCGGGACCATACTGCCGGATTGGATATGCCCGGGACCCTTGCGTCATGAAGGGCAACACCATAGACACCCATACCCTTTGCATATGACGCCCGGAAGTCATTCGGACTGCCCAGTGCGAAATGCGAATAGGCAGAACCGCCTCTCCACACATCCTGGGCTTCAGCCGGTGAACAGATCCCGGTCAATAATATGACTAAGGCCGGTATGGATTTGGTAAATCGTCTCATAGTTTCGGTGTGGGCTTACTCCTCTTTGGAAATGCTGGTAATTAACAATTTTGGCTGCCTTCGGGAGTCATCAGGACCGGACAATAAGGTCGGGATAAGCCGTCCGTCATTCCCACCTACAACCGCGTAAAGCCTGCGGTCGTCTCCACCGTTACGAAGCCGTTCATTGGCCAGGTTGGTCAGGTTAACACGGTAAGAACCGTCTTCGGCACGACGGGCAGCCTGGAAACGGGGATCAACGGCAATTGCAAAATTCAGCTGATCCGGAGCAAGATAATAGATCAGCATCGTCTCGGATCGGGGCCGCTCGAAATTGGCGGGAATGCCTGTCTTCATGCGCACCGTGTCTTCGTAAATAACGAGTTCCACCCTTGAAAAATTGGTGGTGCCAAGGAACTCCTCGGTAAAATCAATGTCCAGTTCAAGCATGCTGCCCCTGGTGTTGAATACCGGCTTGCTTGAGCCCGGGGCCGCTTCGTCCGGTCCTTCCTTTTCAAGGCTGATTGCCGAACTGCTTATTTCCTTGCTGAGATCTCTCATGCCGTCACCCGATTCAACAAGCAGTCTCGCCCGGGAGACCTGTATTGAGAATATTTTTTGCGTACCCTCCGCAGGCACGATGGCCAGCCCGGGCATATCTGCACGGTAGAGGGAGTCACGCAATGCTGAAGTCTGCCTGTTAAAAATTTCTCTGAATCTGCCGGTCCATTCCTCACTCAACCGAACCGTTACCGAATCGCGGTCGGAGATGGAAAACTGTCCTACCACTTTTCTGCTCATGTCCGGATTTTTCGCAAGGTCGGGGATAGAATCATAGCGCCAGGACGAGCTTCTCCATGGCCGGGCGATTTCCACTATTTCAAAATCACTGCGGGCCGTTTCCGCACCATAGCGGCTGCTGACATTCAGGCTGAGGCGTACGACGGCATTTTCACCTATGGAATCGGCCTCGGACTCTCTGCTGATTGATGGGCGCAAGAGTGCTGTCGCCGTAATATCACCGAATACGGGGTCTTCTATCCGACCGGTAGTGACAAATGCCCGGTTTCCACTGAAAGAGGGTGAGTTGACAACCGAAATATTGGAGATCAACAGCGAATCGGAATTCACTGTTACATCGTCCGGAGACAGATCACCGCCAACTATCGGGGTATCGTCACAAGATGAGACAAGTCCAACTGCGAAAAGCAGTATCAGGGGAAGTGTCAGACGGTTCAAAATGCCGTCAAACGTATACATATGGCTTAAAACCAGAGGTTATTCCGTAATTTTTTTGTAGTAATCGGCAAATTTGCTGGATACATCCTGAGGCGAGCCCTGAATCTTGTCCGGCGTTATGCCCAGTTTTTCAAACGTTTCATCCAGTTCTGAACCGAGTTCGTTACCGGTCACTACGTGGTCTGCGTGTGAGAGCCCCGCCCTCAGAAAGTCAACTTTGCCGTCAAACATCACCGAACTACGGTCAAAGTCTTCAGGAAGGGACATCAGATCCAGTATGCTTTCGTCGAAAATACCGTGGTTGGCAGCACTGTGCACATTGAAAACCACCTTGGTCTGCGAAAAATTGTCATCGTTCTTGTAAGCCGATTTGAGGAGCACCGGGATAAACCCGGCCGCCCAGTCGTGACAGTGAATGACGTCAGGCTTCCAACCAAGCTTTTTAACGGTTTCCAGAACTCCCTTATTATAAAATACAAGGCGTTGATCGTTGTCCGGGAAAAATTCCTCGGTCTGCGGATCGGTGAACAGTCCTTTTCTCTTGAAATAAGTATCGTTGTCCAGGAAATACACCTGAAGTTTTGCGTTGGGAATACTGGCCACTTTGATACGCATGCTTTCTACTTGTCCGCCAATCCTGACTTTTATGCCGGCAAGGCGGATCACTTCGTGCAAACGGTTTCTTCGGTCGTTTATGGATCCGTATTTTGGCAGAAGCAAGCGGATTTCGAATCCTTTATCCTGAAGGGAAGCCGGCAAAAAACGAAGCAGGTCCGCCGTATGGGTCATGCGTGCGAACGGTGATATTTCAGCAGCAGCGTAAAGAATTTTCATAATGGGTCAATTCACGTTTCCGGACTGTTGTTGTATTTCCGAAAGGGTCAGCGTATTAATCAGGGTCGAACGACCCGCAAACCCTCTGAAAAAGAGCGGTCATTTCAAATGAATACAGACACTTGGCTGCCTCCCATATCTGATTGCATCATATCTTGGAGGGCGACCGCGACGGATAATCTGATAATATACGCAAATTTGGCCTGAACCGAAAACCATCAGGGTTCTTCCGTATCTATATCCGATAAATTCGAATCGGTTCTAACATCGTTTGGATTCCGGTTACTGATGCCAATGATATGCCGGATGCGGTTACGGTCCAGGCCGTTAAGCATATCATCGGTGTATCGCCACATCCAGTTGTCTTCCGTTGTTCCGGGGAAATTCATACGGTGATCACCGTCCAGCTCCATGAAATCCTGCAGTGGGAAAATGGCCTGGTTTGCAACCGAGAGCATTCCGAGGCGGATGAGCTGCCAGCTCACATCCGAACCATCGGACTGGGTATACTCGCGCAGATAATTCTTTTCGGTTTCCGGCGCCTGCTGATACCATCCAAGCGTGGTGTCATTGTCGTGGGTACCTGAGTAGACAATGCAGTTCGAATCCATATAGTTGTGCGGCAGGAATCCGTTACCCGGGTCATCAAAGGCAAACTGGAGCACTTTCATCCCGGGAAAGCCGAAGGAATCACGAAGCTTCACGACGCTCGGCGTAATTACGCCCAGATCTTCCGCAATGATCGGCAATTTGCCAAGTTTTTTCTCAATGGCCTTGAACAACTTCTCCCCAGGGCCCTTGACCCAGCGACCGTTCTCTGCTGTTTTTTCATCGGCCTTGATCTCCCAGTAGGCATCGAAACCCCTGAAATGATCCACGCGGATAGCATCAAACATGGTGAACATCTGGTTGAAACGGTCAATCCACCATTGATAGCCATCGTTTTCCAGCTCTTTCCAGCGATAGAGCGGGTTCCCCCACAGCTGCCCGGTTTCACTGAAGTAGTCGGGCGGGACCCCCGCCACCAATAGACGGTTGCCGGTCTCGTCCACATCAAAAAATCTCTTGTTGGCCCATACATCCGAGCTGTTGTGGTCCACAAAGATCGGAATATCGCCAATGATCCGTATTCCTTTATGGTTGGCGTACTTGCGCAGCGCCATCCACTGCTCAAAAAATTCAAACTGGACCCAGTATTGGGATTCGATGCGCTTTTTGAATTTTTTTCTGGCACTGTCCAGGGCCTTTTTTTCGCGGCGGGCCAGCTTTTCATCCCACTGGTTCCACGGCCTCTTTTCATATTCTATGAGACAGGACATAAACAGGACATAATCATCCAGCCACACTTCGTTCTCTTTTTTGAACTCCTTGAACCGTTTCTGCTCGTCACGGTCATTGCGTTCGTAAAAACGCTTGCATGCAACATGGAGCAGTTCATCCTTGATGGCATAGGCCTTGTCATAATCGACACTGGTGTCTTGCGGAAGCCGACGCTTGGCCAGTTCCTTTTCCTCCAGAAGACCTTTTTGTTTGAGCAGGTCCGGACTGATGAGATAGGGATTTCCCGCAAAAGCCGAATAGCTCGCATAGGGCGAATTCCCGAAACCGGTCGGGCCCAGCGGGAGAATCTGCCAGTTTCCCTGGTTCGTATCCTCAAGATAATCAATGAATTGATACGCCTTGTCCCCCAGGTCTCCAATTCCATAGTCAGAGGGAAAAGAGGTGGGGTGAACCAGGGTACCACTGGATCTTATAGCGTCCATATATACAGAACAGATAGGTTTACGTGGATTTGATGATGACTCCGGCCAACGGGGGAATGTTTATCCGGACATGGGCCGGCTGGTTGTGAAACTCTCCTTCTTCAGCAACCAGTTCAAGGTTGCCGAAATTGCTGCCACCGTAGAATTCCGAATCACTGTTAAATACCGTTTTGTAGCTTCCGGCCTTGGGGACACCGATCGCATAGTCATAATGCACCTGTGGAGTGAAGTTGAAGATGCACACCACGGCATCATACTCTTTTTTGCTTCTTCTGATGAAAGCAAGGATGCCATTGTCGGCATCGGAAAAATCGACCCACTGAAACCCGCCCCAGTCAAAATCAATCTGGTGCAAAGCTTTCTGCTCGCGGTATACCCGGTTGAGATCTTTCACCAGTGTCTGTACTCCTTTGTGCTGTTCATAGTTGATCAGACCCCAGTCAATGGACTTTTCGCTGTCCCATTCGCTCCACTGGGCAAGATCCGCACCCATGAAGAGCAGCTTTTTCCCGGGATGGCAGAACATGTAGGTGTAAAGCAGCCTCAAATTGGCAAACTTCTGCCAGTCATCACCCGGCATCTTGGAGATCAGCGACCGCTTCATGTGTACCACTTCGTCATGCGAGAGCGGCAGCAGGAAGTTCTCCGTGAAAGCGTAGATCATCGAGAACGTAAGCTGGTTGTGATGATACTTGCGGAATATGGGATCGATGGCCATGTATTTGAGCGTATCGTTCATCCATCCCATGTTCCACTTGTAGTCAAAGCCGAGCCCGCCTACGTAGGTCGGACGTGAGACCATGGGCCACGAGGTGGATTCCTCCGCCATCGTCACAATTCCCTCAAACTCCTCATTAACCACCACATTGAAGCGCTTCAGGAAATCAATGGCCTCAATATTTTCCCTTCCTCCAAACCTGTTCGGGACCCATTCGCCTTCTTCGCGTGAGTAGTCCAGGTAGAGCATGGAGGCAACCGCATCCACACGCAATCCATCGATATGGAATTTGTCGCACCAGTAAACTGCGTTGGAAATCAGGAAATTCTGTACTTCGGTGCGTCCAAAGTTGAAAATGAGGGTGCCCCAGTCGCGATGCTCACCCTGCCTCGGATCGGTATGCTCGTAAAGCGCCGTACCGTCAAAAAGCCGCAACCCGTGGTCATCCTTGGCGAAATGAGCCGGCACCCAATCCACAATCACGCCGATGCCGGATTGATGGCACCGGTCCACAAAGTACATCAGGTCTTCAGGCGGACCAAAACGAGAGGTTGGTGCAAAGTATCCCGTTATCTGATACCCCCATGAAGGGTCGTAAGGATGCTCGGCAATTGGAAGCAGTTCGATATGCGTGTAGCCCATCTCCTTTACGTAGGGAACCAGATCGTCCGCCAGTTCCCGATAGGACAGGAAGCCGGTCGGATCCAGTTCTTTCTTTTTCCATGATCCGAGATGCACTTCATAGATGGACATGGGGTCATCGAACCCTTTTGTGCGGTGGGTCATCCAATCCTGGTCTTTCCACTCGTAGGTGTTGATATCTTTGACGATGGAAGCATTGCGCGGACGGAGTTCGGAGTAAACCCCGTACGGATCGGACTTGAGCAAAGGAAGGTCCTGTCCCTCAACTGCAATCTCATACTTGTAGATATCACCCTCGATTATTCCAGGAATGAAAATCTCCCAGAGGCCCTGATCATGATATTTTCGCATTGGATGACGGCGGCCGTCCCACTCATTGAAACTGCCGACCACACTCACCCGCTTGGCCCCCGGCGCACAGACAACAAACCGCGTCCCGGTAACTTCACCGATCTTCATCTGATGTGAGCCCATCCACTCATAAGCTCTGCGATGGTTGCCTTCGCCCCAAAGCTGCAGGTCAAAATCCGATAGCGTGGGTCCGAACGAATAGGGATCGGCCGTGGTATAGGTATTGCCATCATAGAGCACTATTTCATAGTAGTAGGATGGTACCTCATCTTTTCCCTCAAAAAAACACTCAAAAACGCCACCGTCACTGATTTTGGACATCTCCTCATAGGATGTCCCGTTATCTAGCCATATCTTTATGGACTCGGCATTGGGTTGCAAGGCGCGGATGACGATCCCCTCCTTTTTCCCCTTTTTGTATTGGTGCGGTCCAAGTACCGCAAATGGATCTGAGTGGTCGGCCCGTTCCAGTGCAGAGATTTGAGCTCGGTCGAGAAACTTCTGTATCACAGGCATATATTTCGGAGGATAATTTACATTGTCGGGTAAAATACAAAGATTTGATCTAAAATTAAGTACATCAGAATTCGCGCTGATGCGTTAGGCTGTCTCATCGTGCATATGAATTCTCACCTAAATTATTACGGGTAATAAATCCCTTGAAAGCCAGTCATCTCATAGCAAGAAGATACCTTTTCTCGAGAAAAAATGTATCCCTTATTAATACGCTGACCATGATCAGCGTAGCCGGTGTCACCGTGGGAACCGCCCTGCTGATCGTTGTGCTTTCTGTATTTAACGGATTTTTTGAGGTAATCAAAAGCATGCTGTTGTCCAATGACCCGGATCTCCGCATTGAATCGGCTGAGGCACGCTCTTTCGTGATTACGGAATCCATGGAACAGACGTTTGCCGGAATACCGGAAATTGCCGTTCAGTCGCCGTTTATCCAGGGCAAGGCACTTGTTGCGCACCGTGGGAGAAGGGACCAGGTGGTTGTTGTGAAAGGGGTGGATCCGGAACGCTTCGCCCGGTACGCCGATCTGGATGCCCTGATGTTTGCCGGCGGACTGGATCTGGAGGTTCGCAACCGCAGGCCGGGCATTCTGCTTTCAGATCAGGTCAGCCGCAGCCTCCA
>SKUI01000090.1 GCA_007122185.1 Rhodothermia bacterium
CTGACGTTGGTTTTGGATCCTTCAATACCGATTCCTCCATAGACCGAGAGAATAGGCAGTGATTTGCCTGCAATCAGGTTGAGGGTCCACGCATCGGTGCTGAAGACGATTTTCTGGTCGTCCCAGTCGGCTGGATCGGACTCGTCCGCATCACTGGAAAAAAAGTCGCCTTGCGGTGAAAAATCGAAGGGGCGTGCATTGAGGCCGGCACTGGTGCCAAAGGAGGTGTATCCCCCCATAATGGAAAACGTCACAGGAAGGAGGGCTCCGCCAGGCAGCCACTGATTCAGTTCATGTTTGATGCCAAGGCCATAGAGGTAGATTTCACCATAGTCAAGGAATGAAAAGGGCGGGACAAAACGGACCATGAGATCTGTGTCCATCGGCAGTCCAACACCGGCCTGGATCATCGGAGTCATGATATATCTGAAACCGGTACCCGGAGGCATCTCAAAATCGGCAAGGACGAGATCTTGCCCGTCAGGCACCTCGTAGACATATTGGAGCCGGACATCTGTGCTGGAGCTTCCGCTGAATGTGGGGGCTTCGGGACCTCCCTGAGCTAACTCAAGGTAGTTCAGGCCGATTTCATCCACCATGAAAAATCGATCCACATCAGGTACGACCGCGGCCGAAAAGTTGATTTTTACATGAAAGCCAAGGAGGCCGTGGGATCGGGCCCGGTCAACCCATCCGGTGTTTACACCAGCTCCAAAACCACTTGCAAATGGTTTCAGGTATTCGGAAAACAGAAGCTCGGCATCTCCGACTGCGTCACTTCCGACATTTAGAAAGTCTCCCAGGTCGCCAAGCTGGCCGTATGCTCTGTTGGAAGGGGTAATGGTAAAAACGAGAAGTGTAAATGCAATCAGGAAGAAGGAAAAAAGATTTGCAGCGTATTTCACCATGACAGCACCTTTGCATTGGGGTTCGGGTTATAAAGATGATAAAGCGTAGTGATGATTGACCAAAAGTAATGTTTTTTCCGGATAATCCCATCATCAGATTTGACGCCGGTTGTTTTGAATCTCACTCTTGTCCGGTTTCGACGCTTTCGAGAATATTCAGGTAGCTTTTGTATCTGGACTCCGGCACGTTGCCATCTTCAACGGCTGTTAACACAGCACAGTCCGGTTCATGGCGGTGTGTGCAATTGTAAAAACGACAGGATTCACGATGTGGCCTCATTTCAGGAAAGAAGAGGGACAGTTCATAGGGTTCCAGGTCGACCAGGCCAAATTCACGGATACCGGGAGTGTCCACGACGTAAGTGTCTTCGCTGAGCCGGATAAGCTGGGCATAGGTCGTGGTATGTTTGCCCTTGTTGGAGGAGCGGCTGATATCGCCGGTTTTAAGTTGCAGCCCGGGTGAAAGAGCATTAAGCAGACTGCTTTTCCCGGTACCGGAATGGCCGGAAAGAACGGAAATTTTCCCTTTTAATGCCGTGCTCAGTTTTTTTATGGAAGTCTTGTCATGGATGCTGGTCTTGAGGAAATCATATCCAATTTCCCGATAAAGGGTTTCAATCTGTTTCAGTTTTTCTTCGTCCTTGCTGCTTTTCTGCAGGTCGGTTTTGTTGATGAGGATAAGCGCCGGGATCTCCCATGCCTCGCACGTAACAAGAAGACGGTCGATGAATCCGGTTTTGAAGATGGGTTCATGCAATGACTGCACGATGAGCACCAGATCTACATTGGCAGCCAGCAACTGTATGCCACGTCGTCCATGTGTGGCTTTTCGAACCAGCTTGTTTTTTCGCTCACCGATACGGTTGATGACTCCGGACCCGTCTTTTTCAAGAGTGACATCAACGTTGTCACCTACAGCAACAGGGTTGACGACCTTTTCATCATCGAGTCTGAACTTGCCGGGGAGCCTGCAGGATACGCTCTCACCGTTATCCAGCAGTACCTGATACCAGCTTCCTGTAGCTTTGGTGATCAGGCCCTTCATGCAACATCCTGGTGACTTCTGGTGGAAGTGAAGACGGCCGAATTCATCATATCTCTGGCAAGGCCATTTTAGTTGGCGGAAACGTGATCGGGGGACTTTTCCGGCATCTTGTCACGATTACTGCCATCGGATTTGCTTGCATATTTGACCTCAGGATCAGCCACGGGCTCTTTTTCAAGTACAAGATCCAGCAACGGTTCCATACGGTCAAGATACCGGAACTCGATTCCCTGAATGACATCTTTTTCAATCTCCACAACATCCTTTTCATTCCGTGTGGGAAGAATCACGGTTTTGATGCCGGCGCGTCTGGCGGCAAGGGTTTTTTCCTTGATGCCACCAACCGGAAGAACCGATCCTCTGAGTGTAATCTCCCCGGTCATGGCCACTGTGCTTTTCACCTTTCTCTGGGTGAATATGGATGATATGGCCGCAAGCAGGGAAAGACCCGCCGAGGGGCCGTCCTTGGGAACCGAACCGGCAGGCACGTGGATGTGCAGATCCCATTCGTCAAAGGCCGAGTCGGGAATGGAAAGCTCCATGGAGCGGGATTTCAGGTAACTGAGTGCCAGCATGGCGGATTCTTTCATCACATCACCCAATTGTCCGGTTATATGCAGCTTGCCGGAACCTCTGGAAACGCTGGCTTCAATGAAGAGGATATCGCCGCCATAGGGTGTCCAGGCCAGTCCGGTCGACACTCCGGGGACCGTGGTTCGTTCCGCGACATCCGAGAAAAATTTCCTGCTGCCAAGATATGTCTCGATGTCATCGACGCCGATGGATGCCCTGGCGATCTCGTCGGAAGCCACTTTGCTGGCAACAGCACGGGCGAGAGAGCCGACTTCTCTTTCCAGGTTCCTGACGCCCGATTCACGTGTATAGCCGTCGATAACTTTTTCTACGGCTTTGTCGGAGATCCGTAATTGGGATTTTTCCAGCCCGTTTTCTTTTATCTGCTTGGGAATGAGGTATTTTTTTGC
>SKUI01000138.1 GCA_007122185.1 Rhodothermia bacterium
CCGCCGACTGGCCAGCGAGTGCCTGCGCATCCGTCTCCCATGGGCACGCAAAAGCCTGATCGCCCTGCGTTTTTTCGACACCTACAAGACCATCCTCGGCAATCTGCGCCACGATCCTGTGAAATTTGTCCAAAAATCGGTCGGCAACAACCTCAACGACCTGATGAAAGAGAGCCCATCGCATGCTCATGAGATCATCGACGCCTGGGAATGGGAATCGCCGTCAAAGGCCACGGAGTGGATTATCCGGCATGGGCTGCGCAGCCTGAGGAAGGCATAAGAAGCCCGCCTTTCCGGCATGCCACTCACGGGCAAAAAAAGCCGGTTTCTTTATCATTCGCGCCGAAAAACCCCGATTAATTTTGCTTCCGGCATACAGATGTGATACTGTTCGCCCCGTTTTCCCGATACCATAGATAGAGGAGTATGAGCGGAAAACCCACTCTGAATTGATTTCCGGGATCTGCCTTTTCCACTGACGCATCAACATAAGACATCCGGCCACGCTGATCGGTTGGTTAAGGTAAAGACTGGAGAAAGAAGCAGTGGATGTTTTTGCAAACAATCGCTAAACGGTATCCGGAGGTTCACATGAAAGGTTCAAGAGCTGTATGCACTCTTACAATCGTAGTCGTTTTCGTTATTGCAAAAGCCGCGTCGGCCCAAAGCATCACCTGGATTGGCGGGCTGTCTGATCGGGGGAGTTATCCGAATGCAATATCGGCCGATGGGCTTGTCGTTGTTGGCAACTCAAGAAATGCAACCGGCGGCAGACGCGCATTCCGGTGGGAGGAGGGTGTAATGCAGGACCTCGGAACCCTTGGAGGCGAAAGCAGTGATGCCTATGCCTTATCACAAGATGGCCGGGTCATCGTTGGATTTTCATATGATGAGGGCGGGAACGAGAGGTCGTTTCGATGGGAGGATGGGGACATGGTGGATATTGGGACCCTTGGCGGCAATGAAAGTCTTGCCTACGGTGTCTCAGCCGATGGAACTGTGATTGTTGGTGAATCCTTGACAAGCGATAATCAGGGTCGGGCATACCGCTTGACAAATGGTGTTTTTCAGGATATCGGAACGCTAAACGGGATGAGTACCGGAACAAGAGCGGTTAACGACGATGGAACCGTGATTGTGGGCTCATCAAGAATTTCAGGGTCCGTTAGTCACGCCTATCGATGGATAAACGGCAGCATGCAGGATTTGGGATCACTTAATGGTACCAGTGAAGCCCTCGGTGTATCGGGTGATGGCACTGTAGTTGTGGGTCGTTCAATGACGAGCGAAGGGGTACGGGCTTTTCGCTGGACAAGCGGCTCTGGTATGCAAAACCTGGGTGTACTGACGGATGGTAACCTCAGTCAGGCCAACGCTGCATCAGCAAATGGAATGGTTATTATCGGCTTTTCAAGAGATCATGAATCCGAAAACCGCGCTGTTCGCTGGACGGAGTCCGATGGCATAGAGTTGCTGAACCTGGTATATGAGGATCTGCTTGCAGATGGCTCGCATCTGATCGTCGCAACCGATATCACCCCGGATGGTCGTTTTATCCTCGGATACGGCCACAACGTAACCGACAATTCATTCGAAGGCTTCATTCTTGATACCGAAGAATCTACAGGAACCAGTCTGGTCGCGGAAACCGGCTTGCCGGACGGTTACACATTGGCGCAAAACTACCCGAACCCGTTCAACCCGTCCACCAATATCTCTTTCGCACTGCCCGAACGCGCCGAGGTGCGGCTTGATGTGTTCGACATCCTGGGCCGTCAGACAGCCTCCCTCATCCGCGAAGAGATGGAGCCCGGACACCACTCCGTGGTATTCGATGCCGGAGCACTGTCCAGCGGCATGTATATCTACCGCCTGCAAACCGGCTCAAAAGTGCTCAGTCGCAAGATGATCCTGGTGAAATAAGGCAAATTTTCCGGCAGGTCTTGCTTGATACCGGTTCCAGGTATCATCCAATCACTGGTTGGACGGATAACTGATTCGTGGGGGCAATCCGTTTTGATCATAAAAAGCTATCTATTTCGTATATTACAGAAACATATTTGACGCAATAACGTTTTTCCGCAGTTCATGTCTTATCATTTTCCTCGAGGCTTCCCCAAGCTGTTGATCGGTATTTGTTCATTGCTGTATCTGAACACCCTGGCTTCAGCATTTGCACCTGATCACACCGATTCGCAGATTTTTTCAGCCCAAACTTTTGAGTCCGAAGCATCTGATGGTAACGCTTTTGCCGGTTCGGTAACTGCCGCCATAAAGGGCAATGCCGGGTACTCAGGGCAGACCGCCTCAGAAACGCCGGACGCCCCCGAATTCTCCCATCCGGTCGGCACCTTCACCGATCCCTTCGACCTGCACCTCTCAGCCGGAGAAGGCACCGATATTTACTACACCACCGACGGTTCGCTGCCCGGACTCTCATCCACCCGGTACACGGAAGGCTCCCCGATCCCGATCCACGGCACACGTCTGATCCGCGCCCGGGCTTACAGCACCGACAGCAGCGGCGATCCCGTGCCCGGACCCGTATCCACCAAAATCTACAGCCGCCTGCACCCCGATGTGGCCGATTTCAGCTCGGACCTGCCGCTGGTGATCGTCCACCAGTTCGATGATGTGATGCATCCCAGAGGCGACTACCGATCCACCGTCTATTTTTCGGTAATCGACCGGAAGGAAGACGGACGGGCGCGACTGCTGTCCGACGACCTCCACCTGCACAGCCGGTCTGAGTCCAACTATCGCGGATCCAGCTCCCTGCAGTTCGATAAGAAGCAGTTCGGCGTGCGGCTGATCGACGACGACGGTGAGAACCGCAACGAGCCGATCCTCGGCATGCCATCGGAGAACAACTGGATCATGTACGCGCCGTATGACGACAAGACGCTGATGCGCAACGCCATTGCCTACCAGCTCA
>SKUI01000060.1 GCA_007122185.1 Rhodothermia bacterium
CGCCCTATTTCGCGCACATTTTCTCTGGTGGATACTCGGCCAACTACTACGCGTATATCTGGAGTGAAGTTCTTGCTGCCGATGCTTTTGCATACATGAAGGAGCAGGGCGGACTGACCCGCGAGAACGGCGACCATTACCGTGAAACCGTTCTGTCACGCGGAGGCAGCCGTGAGGCGATGGACCTGTACATGGATTTCCGCGGCGAGGAACCCGGTGTGGATGCGCTGCTGCGCCGGCGCGGACTGGATACGGTTCAGTGATCTGAGAGGCTCATTTCAAGCCAGACTCTCTGCAAACCCAGACTCTCTGCAGGCAGGTACGGTGCTGGGATCTATACCGGCATCTGACCTTACCGGCAACGTTCGATAGTTGCGTGCCGCCCTATGTGATGACAATTGCCTTATAAAGACAACTGTAGCTGTTTGCAATTGACTGCAGTTGTCTTTTTTGTGCATGCCGACACCAGATGCTCCATACTTCGGGCAAGTCACTAAACGCCAGCCACATGCAAATACGGCAACAAACACATCTATTAGAATATTATTCTATTTTATTGACTAAATAAAGAACATTATTCTATTCTTGGCGAAGGTATTACTACAATAGATACTTTATGGCTTTGTCATGGCTGGCACGCATCTTGCCACCTGCAAAAGCCTGAAAAGGATTTCGGATCAGGAAGGCTGGTGACCGGAAAAAGACAAGGTCCCGCATTCAAGCAGGACCTTGTAGTGGGGTTTATGTTGGTTTCCCGGGCAGTGATGGCCGTGGGTGCGGCATCGACTACCCGAGCACTATGATTTAGTAGTAAAATCAACACAAAAAAAGATAGAACATTATTCTATTTATGTCAAATATTTTTAGAATAATATTCTATATAACAGGTTTTGAGCGTCCGTCCACATGGTGCTGGGATCAGGACCTGTCTTTCAATCGGTCGATCTGCTGTATGAGGTGCTCAAGATCGGAAAGGGCCTTGTTGACGGTCTCCTGGCGCAGTCCCCGTGCCTGCAGTTTCCAACGGGCCAGGAACATGCCCACCTCATGCGGGGTGCGGTCGAGTTTCTCTTCCAGCACTTTCATCATGACGTTGATGACCGATCCGAAATGACAGGCAAAAGCCATCTCCCTGTCGATACCCTGATAGAAATCGGAATATTTGGCATACCGCTTTACCGCCTTGTCCTCAAAAAAACGGATCAGCCGGTCACGAAACCCCGGATAAGTTGCCCCTCCGAGAATGGCTTTGGCAAAGTGCTTCTTTTCAAAAATGGCGGTGATTTTCAGGTAATCGTCCAGTGCCTCAATGGAATAGTGCGGATAGGAGCTCAGATCCACCCTCTCCAGGTCGCCAGTGTTCCAGATCTCATCACAAAGATGGTCGATCACCTCCATGACCATTACGTCCTTGTTGGAAAAATAGAAATAGACATTTCCGATCGAAGTTCCCGCCTTGCGGGCCACATCCTGCATCGTTGTCGCCTTGTAGCCGGACTCGCTGATCAGCTCCTCCGCCGCCTTGATGATCTGCTGCTTGCGGCGGGCAACCCGCTTCTCCATGTATTCGGTTCTTCTGTATGCCATAGGGATTTACGTATTACCATAATCATGCCGGTACTCACCAGCCGTAATGGATAGAATATAATTCTTTTTTTCGGGCAATGAAAATGGGTGGATGCGGCCGGAGATTTCGCGTTCAGTGTTTCTGCGGAATATTCTATTTTATAAAATCAGGTCCGTACACACATAAGGGACTCGCAAACCAATGATAAATAGAACCAACTGTTCAAAAAGCAATTCATCAACCGGTTTCAGACCGGCAGCCCTCCTGTTAACGGTACTGCTGCTTGTTGCGCAGGTTCCGGCCACAGGCTATACCGGACAAGCATCCGGGCCGGACACTCTGTTCTCCGTCGAAATCAGCCCCGGTGCGGTGCATACCCGCTATCTCCTTGACGGTCCCAGCATCATGGATGTGGTTGCCGTGGACCTGAGCGCTCCCTGGCTCCACTTCGAAACCACGCGGCCGGATGAACTTACGCGCACCACCGAACTTTCGCGTGCAGCCGACCGCCCCGGCAACCGCGTCGTCACCGCCGTCAACGGCGACTTTTTCAGCTTCGACACTCACTGGCCCATCTCCAACCAGATGGTCCGCGGCGAGTTCGCACACGGGGTTCCCGTCCGCAACCGCTACCATTTTGCCGTGGATTACGATGGCCGCCCATACATGGACGCTCTCTCCTTCCGGGGATCACTCACGCTTCCCGACGGAACCACGTTCTCTATTGAGGGCATCAACCGAACCGCATCCGGTGCCGGCATCCTTGCTTATAACCGCTTTTTTGGCGACCGAACGCCGTCCGGCAGAAACATCCTCGAAATGGTGCTTGTACCCGAAGCCCCGGCTGAGCATCCGGGCTCCGGCATCGATCAGTCGACAGACTCCGGCATTAATCGATCGACGGGCACCAGCATTGATCAGCCTGCAGGCTCCGGAATTGATCGATCGACGGGCTCCGGCATCGATCAGCTCATGCGCATAGACGCGTTGCATGAAGTCGGAGAGACATCCATCCCGAAAAACGGATATATCATCCGCGTGCAGGATCCGGATAAAGCCGCGGCAATGGCTTCCGTACTTGAAACAGGCGACCGGGTCACCGTCCGCGCCGGATTCCAGACGGATCACACAGGACTGGTGGATGTGATGGGCGGCGGGGTCCGCATTCTGGATGACGGACAGCCCTACAGCGGGACCAACGAAGCCCGTCATCCGCGCACGTTTGTCGCCATGGACCGCGATACCACCATCGTGTATCTGTGTACTGTGGATGGACGGCAGATGACTAGCGTCGGCATGAGCTACCGTGAGATGGCCGATGTGCTGCTGCAGCTGGGTGCCTGGCATGCCG